>JAIRZC010000155.1 GCA_031267455.1 Accumulibacter sp.
CCCTGAATCCTCCGCGCCGCGATGCGCTTCACCGCGTGGGCGCAGACAAGGCGAAGGTTTTTCATTCCGGGTGCCTCTTCTCTTTGCCCATTCTTGGGGAGATTGAATGAAAACCGAATGGATGAGCCAAACGCGCGTGTTCGGATACTCTGAAAAGAAATTTCCCGCGCCGGGATGCGCGAGCGGAATCGAAATTTGCCTTCTGGCGGCATGACTGCTAGCATTCGGCAAAAAAGCGGAAAGCGAGCGGACGGCCGCCTTGAGCGGGTCGTCTTTTGGTCATCAATCGCCATCGTGTCCGACGCGTTGACGGATCATCCATTCCCACGCGACGGATCACCGGCGACTTTTTCGGGAGAAACTCCATGAGCGAAGGTGAAGCGCAAAAAGTTAAAATCAGCGTCGCCAATCCGACGGCCCTTGGGCTTTTCGGCCTCGGCATCGTAACATTCGTTGCCGCGTCGCAAAAGCTGGGAATTACGACCGGCTTGTCGTTCGTAATCGTCTACGCGATCTTCTTGGGCGCGACAGCCCAACTCGTCGCGTGTATCTTCGATTTTCTTCATGAAAACATCTGGGGCGGAACCGTCTTTGGCGCCTACGCCTTTTTCTGGTATTCGCTCGCGTTCGCGTGGATGATGAAGATGGGCGTCTTCGGGCCGGAACTCGCGGCCGCGTGTGATACGCGCCAGCTTGGCTTTGCCTTCCTTGGCTATCTGATCTTCTCGGTGCTGATGACTATCGGCGCGATGGAAGTCAACCGGCTGATCTTCATCGCGATGCTTGCAATCGACACCCTGCTGCTTGCGCTGACATTGAATTCTTTCGACATCGCGCCGCATGCGACGCACATGATAGGCGCGTATGCCGAAATGACGACAGCTCTGCTTTCCTTCTACGGTGCATCCGCTGTCGTGCTGAACACTTTCTTCGGGAAGCCCTTCTTGCCGCTCGGAAAACCTTTTGGCATCTTCAAGTAAGCCGATTTTCCCGGCTTTCGAGGTAAAAGAATCGGGGCCGTGGTCCCGATTCTTTTACACTGCTTTTCGCCTTTCGGATATTGCCGCATCGGCGGGATGTTTTCACGAAGTTTTTTCTCGTACCGCCCGAAGCCGGCGCGCTTCACCGATTGCCTTTTTTACCATCCCCGCCTCTTCCGAGGCCGGGTCGAGCCGCGGCAACAGGCGCTCCCATAAATCGACGGCCGCCTTGAGATCGCCGCGCTTTGCGGCAGATAAACCCAAAAGAACAAGCGCCCTCGGCATATTGGCCTCACGCGCAAACGCGCGACCGAGCAGATCGTCGATCTTTGCGTCGAATCGGCCGTCGTTAATCAGCAGCAAGGTTTCCGCGTAGTCGACGAGGGCTGCTGCATCGCCGTCGAGCCGTTTGCCTCCGCGCGCAAAGGCTTCCGCCGCCTCCGTGAGGCGACCACTTTCCTTGTAAACACGCGCAAGTCGAATCCAGTTTTCCGCTTCCTTCGACTCTGCGCGCGGTTCGTCCCTCGATTCGTCGATAGACGGCGAGAGTGCGGGAACAGAGCGAGAGAATCCGTATCCAAGCGCGATTGCCTCGGGTCTTCCAAGTACCACATAAACGCTCAAGGCCAAAAGCGAGACGAAAAGGGCAAGCGCGAGAGAGGTGGCGCGCAGCTCTGATTCGGCGCGCGAAACCCCGCGCGCTCCGGCGTTTTCGTCTTCGTTTCTTTCTTCTTCCAGAAAACGGCGCCCGATCTCGCTTCGAGTTTGGACGAAGTCGTTTTCGGAAACAAAGCCGCGTTCACGGTCGCGTTCGAGTTCGGCGCGCTGTTCCCGGAAAATCGGAAGGCAGGCATCGCAGCGACGGATATCCTGCGCCTCACGTTTCGGCGGGTGGGACAGCAGGTGGCCAAGCACAGACAGAAGAAGCGCCGACGCCAAAAGAACGAAGACGATCATGGCAGCCCTGAGATGTTGGTATGCAACAATGCCTCGGCGCGCGCCTGCTCGCTTGCGTCAAACGCGCTCTCGGGCGTTGATTGCGCGCCGCCCTTCAGTTTGAGAAGGAAAGCGCCAAACGCGCCGATGAGCAAGAGTCCGGGACCAAACCACAGCAGCACGGTGTCGCGTTTGAGCCGGGGGCGGTATCGGATGAAGTCACCATAGCGGGCGGTCATGAAATCCATGATTTCGTCGTCGCTTTTACCTTCGAGAATCATCGCGCGGATCCGACTGCGGAGATCGGCGGCAAGGCCAGCGCTGGATATCGCCAGCGACTCATTCTGGCAGACCATGCAGCGTAGTTCGGAAGAAATTTCGTGAAAGCGCCTTTCGACGGCTTCATCAGTGGGAGCGGCGTCTTTCGCAAGTACCGGAAAAACGAATGCCAACACCAGCGCGGACATGATGTTTGGCGTGAGTCTCTTCATCGCGAAAGTTCCGCGATCAGCGGGAGAAGTTTTTCAACAAGAGCGTCACGCGTAATCGGGCCGATATGTTTCGCGCGTATGACGCCATTTTTGTCGATCACAAAAGTTTCGGGGACTCCATAGACACCATAGTCGATTCCAACGCGCCCGTCGGTATCGAGGACGGAAAGCGCGTAGGGGTCCCCGTTGCGCTTCAACCAAGCGCTCGCGCGTTCACGCGCGAGTTCGCGTTCCGCCCAAGGCGCGGGTTTTGCGTAGGCATTTGCGGCGTCGCCGCGAACTTCCTTGTAATTCAAACCGATCAGCGGAAACTTGTCCTTCATCTCGACGAGCAGCGAATGTTCCGCGCGGCAAGAAACGCACCAGCTCGCCCAGACATTGAGCATCCAGACCTTTCCGAGCATTTCATTCGGAGAAAAAACTTTCGAAGATTCGCCTTTCGGAGCTGCGTCCAACACGGGGAGTAAAAATACCGGCGCGGCCTGTCCGATGAGCGGCGAGGCAAGCTCAGGCGGGGTGCGTTCGATCCCAACTGCCATGAAGGCAACAAGGACAATGAAGATAAGCAGGGGCCAGAGAAAGCGATTCATGTCGGGGAGGATAATCGCATCGTATGACGTGATTCCATTTCCGAATGGTTCGTATCTTTGTTAATTTTACCCCGCCGCGCATATGCTCTGCGGAAAACTTCGTTTTCGCCGCTTGGAGGGTGGTATTTCCCTTGATCGCGCGCCCACATCGAGTCGCGGGCTTCGGATTCGGTCGGGGGTTTCGCGAAACGTCGCGAGGCGCGGCGATGCTTAAAGAGGGCAATCAAGCCGCCGAGCGCCGTCAGCGCGCATCCGCCCCATATCCAGCTGACAAAAGGCTTGTGGGAAATTCGAATGATCCAGGCGCCTTCGGAATCGTCGCTCCCGACAGTCTCGTCAAGAACGATATGAAGGTCGCGCCCAAAGTCGATCGCGGCCTCGGTCATCGTAACGCCGGAGCTTGGGTAGAAGCGCTTTTCAGGGAAAAACTTGCGCAATGTCCGATCTTCGTGGATCAGGTCAATGTCGGCGGCAATGGCGCGGTAATTCGGGCCCTTCTCACGCCAGACGCCGTTGAAGCGAAAAACGTGATTTACGAGGCGAAACGTCTCGCCGCCACCGACCCGGAAAGTTTTTTCAACAGGGTAAGCACTGGCGAGCGTGATTCCCGCGACGATCGCGGCGACGCCGAGATGGGCGACATGCATTCCGTGAAAACCGGCGAAACGCAGGGGAGCGAAAAGCCGATCGGAGGATGCGGTCGCGCTGGTCAATGATCCAAGGAATTGCCAAGCGCCGCTCATCGCGATCCACGCGGCTAGCGTCAGTCCCAGGGCGGGCAGGGGTTTCCACGCGCCAAAAAAAGCGGGCGATGCGAGCCCGAAAGCGAGCGCGACAAGAAAGACGGGAAACAGCTTTTGGACAAGCCTTCCGGGGGTGAAGCGTTTCCATCGGGCAAATACGGCTGCGCCGGTCAGAAAAAGCGCTGAAATCGCCAGCGGCGTGAATACAGCGTCGAAATAAGGCGCGCCGACTGAAATCCTGCCAAGTCCAAGCGCATCGATCGCCAATGGGTAAAGTGTTCCGAGCAGAATTGAAGCGCACGCGACCATCGACAGTAGGCTTCCGGTAAGTAAGAACGTTTCACGCGATGCAAGGGCGAAATGCCCTCCAAGAGTAACACGCGGTGCGCGCCATGCGAAAAGTACGAGCGAGGCGCCGATGACGATGGCAAGGAAGGCGAGGATAAAAGCACCGCACCGCGGGCTTTCGGAAAATGCATGGACCGAGATCAGCACGCCGGAGCGGACAAGGAAAGCGCCCATCAACGACAAAGCGAACGAAGCGATTGCAAGAAAGAGGCTCCAGACGCGGAAAGCGCCGCGCTTCTCGGCGACCGGAAGCGCATGGATCAGCGCCGTTGCCGCAAGCCAAGGCATCAACGAAGCATTTTCGACGGGGTCCCAGAACCACCAGCCTCCCCAACCGAGTTCGTAATAGGCCCAGAAAGATCCGGTCGCGATCCCGATTGTCAGAAAAAACCAAGAGAAAATCGTCCAGAAACGTGTCTCCCGCGCCCATACGACTCCCGGCATGCCGGAAATCAGCGCTTCAACGGCAAGCGCAAAGGGTATCGCGAGGCCTGAATATCCCAGATAAAGCATCGGTGGATGGAAGATCAACCCGGGATCCTGGAGAAGCGGGTTGAGGTCGTTTCCCTCTGGAACACTTGGGAAGACACGCTCAAACGGGTTCGACGTAAAAAGGAGAATCAGCAGGAGGCCGAAAGAGATCGCTCCGAGAACGCCGATGACACGGCGCGAAACTTCGCCAGGAATCGATTTCGAGGAAATGTGGAAAACCAATGTCCATGAGGCGAGCGCGTACACCCAGAAAAGCAGCGAGCCCTCGTGCCCGCCCCACGCTGCGGCAATACGGTAGACGAGCGGCAAGCGCGTGTTCGAATGCCGGACGACATAGGCAACGGAAAAATCCCTGGATGCGAGCGCATAGACGAGACAAGCGGCGGCGACCGACAAGGAAAGGAGTTGCGCGAAAACAGCCGGTCGCGCGAAGCGCGCGATACCTCCTGTGCGTTCGGGATGCCAAAGGCCGGAGCTTTGCGTGAATGCAAGGCACAGCGCAAGGCTTAGCGCGAAATGGCCGAATTCGGGAATCATCCCGAAAATCGCG
>JAIRZC010000214.1 GCA_031267455.1 Accumulibacter sp.
GACCAACGCCTGATCGACTACATCATTGACGAATTCAAGAAGGAATCCGGAGTCAACCTGAAATCCGACGTGCTTGCGTTGCAGCGGCTGAAAGACGCCGCGGAAAAAGCAAAAATCGAGCTTTCGTCCAGCCAGCAGACGGAGATCAACCTGCCCTATATCACCGCGGACGCGTCCGGTCCCAAGCATCTGGCGCTCAAGATCACGCGCAGCAAGTTCGAAGCGCTCGTGGATGACCTCGTCGAACGCACGATCGTTCCCTGTCGCACGGCGGTCAACGACGCGGGCCGCAAGATCGGCGATATTGATGACGTCATTCTTGTCGGTGGAATGACGCGCATGCCCAAGGTGCAGGAAAAGGTTAAAGAGTTCTTCGGAAAAGAGCCGCGCCGCGACGTCAACCCGGACGAGGCCGTTGCGATCGGCGCGGCGATCCAGGGCGGCGTCCTGCAAGGGGAAGTGAAGGACGTTCTTCTTCTTGATGTTACGCCGCTTTCGCTCGGTATCGAAACGCTCGGCGGCGTCATGACGAAGCTCATCAAGAAAAACACGACGATTCCGACCAAGACTTCGCAGGTCTTCTCGACGGCCGACGATAGCCAGTCCGCCGTGACGATCCACGTCTTGCAAGGGGAAAGAGAGATGGCCTCGGGCAACAAGAGCCTCGGCCAGTTCAATCTTTCCGACATTCCGCCGGCGCCGCGCGGAATTCCGCAGATCGAGGTCGCCTTCGATATCGATGCCAACGGAATTCTTCGCGTCTCTGCCAGGGACAAGGCGACGGGAAAAGAGAACAAGATTCAGATCCAGGCGTCTTCGGGTCTGTCGGAAGCCGAAATCGAGCGCATGGTGCAAGATGCCGAACAGCACGCCGAAGAGGACAAGAAGGCGCGTGAGATTGCCGATGCGCGCAACCAGTGTGACGGTATGATCCATCTCGTCAAAAAATCGCTGGCCGAGTACGGCAAGGAGCTTTCCGACGATGAAAGTACGAAGGTCGAGGAGGCTCTGAAAGATGCGGAAGAAGCCGCGCGCGGAAACGACCTCGTGACGATCAAGGCCAAGCTTGAGACGCTCGGCGCCGTCTCGCAAAAGCTCGGCGAGAAGGTGTACGCCAAGCAGCAGGCCGAGGCTGCGGCTCAGCAGGGGGCCGCGAGTGATACCGGCGCGTCCGGCGATTCCGGGAAAGACGAGGGCGATGTCGTCGATGCCGAGTACACCGAAGTGAAGGACAAGAAATAAGCCAGGCCACCCGCAATGAAACGGGGGTGGTTTGCCACTCCCGTTATCCGTTTGCGGGCGTGGATTGGAGCATTAACTTCTTTTTTTGAGAAAGTGAAGAACTCATCGTTCATGTTTCAATCCACGCCCTGACCTAAGCGATACCGCATGGAAGGGGGAACCCGCCTCCCCTGCGTGATTATTACCCTGAAGGGGGAGGTTTCCAACCAGAGTGTGTTTTAGATGAAGAGGGTATCGAAGGACGAAAACGCGATTGAGGCCATCCGGTCGGTCGAAAATGCCTTGGACCCATGCTTCCCCGTTTTACTTGATCCCAGGAGCCTGTCGGACTTGACCAAATCGGCTGTAAGAAGTAGAAAGACAGTCCATTTTTCTCCAGGGCTTGGTACGAATAGAGCGACTATTCGCTTGTACCCCGAGAAAACTACTCTCGTCTCACACTTTTTTTGCTTCGGTCCATCAAGTCCGGCAGTCTCCTGGCGGCATTGCCCATGCTGGTCCCGCTGGCGGGCGAGATTGGAATGCGCCAGCCGGTGAACGTCGCCGATACCACCTCCGTCATGTTGAGGGCTGCGACGGCCAAGACGAATGGCTCATCCGCGCGCGCGGATGAGCACGGATCGATCCGGCGCCAGGCATTTTTGCCCCACCGGGCCAGCGCCACTTTTTTCAGAAAGACATCATGAGCAAACGCGATTTTTACGAAATCCTCGGCGTCAACCGCGATGCTTCCGAGGACGATATCAAGAAGGCCTACCGCAAGCTTGCCATGAAACACCACCCGGATCGCAATCCGGGTAACGCAAAGGCCGAGGAGACATTCAAGGAAGTCAAGGAAGCCTACGAAATCCTTTCCGATACACAGAAGCGGACGGCGTACGACCAGTTCGGGCATGCCGGCGTCGATCCGCAGGCCGGGATGGGTGGCGGCGCGTTCTCGGATGCTTTCGGCGGGATATTCGACGAGATTTTTGGGGGCCGGCGCGGCGGTGGTCGTTCGAACATCTACCGTGGCGCGGACCTTCGCTACAACATCGAGATAACGCTTGAACAAGCGGCTTTTGGCACCGAGACGAAAATTCGTATTCCGACGATGGTCGAGTGCGAGTCCTGCCACGGTTCGGGCGCGAAACCCGGAACGCAGCCCCAAACCTGTCCGACCTGCCAGGGTAGCGGCCAAGTACGGTTGCAGCAGGGGTTTTTCTCGATCCAGCAGACTTGCCCGAAATGTCATGGCACCGGGCGCGTCATTTCCGATCCCTGCCCGGCGTGTCACGGCAACGGGCGCGTCAAGCAGCACAAGACTCTCGCCGTAAAGATTCCTGCGGGAGTCGACGAGGGAGATCGCATACGTCTCTCGAGCGAGGGCGAACCCGGAATCAACGGCGGCCCGCCGGGCGACCTTTATGTCCAGGTCAGCCTGAAATCCCATCCGGTCTTCCAGCGCGACCACAATGACCTGCATTGCGAAATGCCGATCAGCTTCTCGACCGCGGCGCTCGGCGGCGAGATAGAAATACCGACGCTCGATACCGTCGCGAAAATCAGGATACCCGCCGAGACGCAATCGGGAAAAGTATTCCGTTTGCGCGGGAAGGGAATCAAGAATGTGCGGGGGCAATCGCCTGGCGATCTGCTCTGCCACGTCGTCGTCGAAACGCCGGTTCGTCTGACCGAAAGGCAGAAAGAGCTCTTGCGCGAATTCGGAGAATCGAGCCTCGCTGACAGCGAACGACACAATCCGCGCGCCAAGTCGTGGATGGACCGCGTCCGCGATTTTTTCTCGGCAAGCTAATGCCCAAATTCAATCGAGCGGCGCGACTGGCCTTGCGGGATCCGGTCGCGCGTCGCTGCGGCTGCGATATTCCTGCGGCGCTTGTTTGAACGGTATGAAAACTACTTTCGCAAGGTACTGAGTCCATTGGCGACGACCAGGAGGCTCGTCCCGACATCGGCGAATACGGCCATCCACATCGTGGCGTAACCCGTGAAGGTCAGCGTGAAGAACGCCGCTTTCACGCCCAGCGCGAAAACGAGATTCTGTATGAGGATCGCATGGGTCGCGCGGGACAGGCGGATGAAACGCGGAATTTTTCCAAGGTCGTCGTCCATTAGCGCGACATCCGCCGTTTCGACCGCCGTGTCCGTTCCGGCGCCGGCCATGGCAAACCCGATATGCGCTCCGGCGAGCGCGGGCGCGTCGTTGATCCCGTCGCCCGCCATTCCGACGTATCCCTCGCGAGACAGCTCTTCTACGATCCTTAACTTGTCTTCAGGCAAAAGGCTTGCCCTGAAATCGTCGACGCCCGCTCGCTTTGCGACGACCTCGGCGGTGTGCGCATTGTCGCCGGTTAGCATCACGGTCTTGACGCCGAGCATTTTCAGTTCGCGCACCGCTTCCACGCTGCTGTCTTTCAGAGTGTCGGCGACGGCAAAGATTCCCCGGACCGCGTCGCCGATCAGCGCGACGACCGTCTTGCCCTGCGCTTCCAGGCGGAGAATGCTTTCCTTGATCCTTTCGGTTTCATCACGCTCACCGGAATCCCGCATTTTGGATTCCTCCAGCATGCGGAGATTTCCGAGCCGCCATTTGTGGCCTTCGATGAGGCCGCTCACGCCTTGGCCAGGGATCGCCGTAAAGGCGTCTACATCGAGGAGCGCGATTCCGCGGGCCGCGGCGTTTTCGGCAATCGCCCTCGACACGGGGTGGTCCGAACGTGCCGCGAGGCTGGATGCGATGGCGAACGCGCGCGCTGAATCGGCGTCGTTGGCCCCGACAAAGTCTGTCAGGCTTGGTTTGCCGCGCGTGAGCGTTCCGGTCTTGTCGATCGCCAGGCAATCGAGTCGCCGCCCTTCTTCGAGGAAAATGCCGCCCTTGACCAGGATGCCGTGACGCGCGGCCGCGGTCATTCCGCTGACGATCGCGACTGGCGTCGAGATCACGAGAGCGCAGGGGCAACCGACGACCAGGAGGACGAGCCCGGTATAAACGGATGTGGTCCACGCGACGCCCATGAAAACGGGCGGAATCACGGTGGCCAGAATGGCGGCCAGAAAGACGAGGGGCGTATAGTATTTCGCAAAGCGCTCGACGAAACGCTGCATCGGCGCGCGCGCGCCC
>JAIRZC010000215.1 GCA_031267455.1 Accumulibacter sp.
AAACATGGAAATCCACCTCGACCGCCGCATGGCGGAAAAGCGCGTCTACCCCGCGATCAACGTCAATCGTTCGGGAACGCGCCGTGAGGAACTTCTGCTTCTGCCCGATGTTCTCCAAAAGATGTGGATATTGCGCAAACTGCTCTATAACATGGACGATCTCGAAGCGATGGAGTTTTTGCTCGACAAGATCAAGGCGACGAAAAATAACGGCGAATTCTTTGATTCGATGCGCCGATGATTCCGTTCAGGAGTTCGTTCGCTCACTGGCATGGTTTCACATCGAAAAACGGCGCTCGCCCGCAGAGCCGCTTTTTAGTCCGAATGCTTACAGCGGGCGCTTGAGAACGCCTTTTTCGGATTCGTCGATACTTGGGTCGTTCGAGTTTGCCGCGCGGTTCCCAATGTCCTTTCGGAACTGCATTCCGTCGAAACGGATTTTGTCGACGGTGGCGTAGGCATTTTCCCGCGCATGGTGGATGTTTTCTCCCAGCGCGGTAACGCAGAGGACACGCCCTCCCGAAGTGACAGTCTCGTCTCCCCTCATGGTCGTTCCCGCGTGGAAAACTTTGACCTCTTCGGTTTCTTCCGGAATCCCGGTGATCACGTCGCCTTTTCGCGGCGTTTCCGGGTAGCCGGAGGCGGCTATAACAACGCCGAGGGCGGTTCTGTGGTCCCATTCCACATCGGCCTGATCGAGCTTTCCCTCAAGGGCAAGTTCGATCAGGGTCGGCAGATTCGACTTCAGGCGCATGAGAATCGGCTGGGCTTCCGGATCACCCATTCGACAATTGAATTCGACGGTCCTGACCGATCCGTCATCTCCGATCATCAACCCCGCGTACAGGAACCCGACATAGGGCATTCCTTCGGCGACCAATCCGCGAATGGCGGGACAGATGATCTCGCGCATGACTTTCCCGTGAACTTCCGGCGTAACGACCGGAGCGGGGGAATAGGCGCCCATCCCGCCGGTGTTCGGGCCGCGGTCGCCGTCAAAGATGCGCTTATGATCCTGGGACGACGCCAGGGGAAGGATGTTTTTTCCGTCGACCATGACGATAAAGCTGGCCTCTTCTCCCTCCAGGAAATCCTCGATCAGGACGCGCGATCCTGCCGCGCCGAGCTTTCCGCGAATGAGCATGTCGTCAATCGCGCAATGCGCCGCGTTGTGCGTCGAGGTGACGACGACACCCTTCCCCGAGGCGAGTCCATCGGCCTTGATGACGAAAGGCCCCGGCTTCGCGTCTACGTAGTCGTGGGCGAGCATGGCATCGGTAAAAGTCTCGGAAAATGCAGTCGGTATATTATGCCGGAGCATGAAACGCTTGGCGAAATCCTTGGACGTTTCGAGGCGCGCCGCGTCCCTGGTCGGTCCGAAAATCCTCTGACCGCGCGCGCGAAAGATGTCGACAATGCCGTCGGCAAGAAAGGATTCGGGCCCAACGACGGTAAAGCGGACTTTTTCCCTTTCGGCGAAATTGGCCAAGGCATTCGGGTTGGCAAGGGGAAGGTTGACGAGGCCGGGATCGGCCGCCGTTCCGGCATTGCCGGACGCGACAAAAACCTTGCTCGGACAAGAATCCCTGGAAAGACGCCATGCAAGCGCGTGCTCACGCCCTCCGGCGCCGATTACAAGTAGCTTCATAGGTTTCCTCAGGCAAAAGTTTATCCGCCATCAGTGGCGGAAATGCCGGACACCGGTAAAAACCATCGCGATGCCGTGCTCGTCGGCGGCCGAGACGACTTCCCCATCGCGGATCGACCCGCCGGGTTGGATCACCGCCCTGGCGCCGGCTTCAGCCAATATATCCAGAGCATCCCGGAAAGGGAAAAAGGCGTCCGAAGCGACGCAGGAAGCGGCGAGCGAAAGCCCGGCGTCCCGCGCCTTCCGGCACGCGATCCGGGCCGAATCGACGCGACTCATTTGACCGGCTCCGATCCCCAACGTCATGCCCTGGGCGCAAAAGACGATTGCGTTCGATTTGACGAACTGGACGACACGCCACGCGAAGAGCATGTCCTCGATCTGTTGGGCGGTCGGCGCGATTTGTGTGACGACTTTCAGGTTTTCGGGACCGACGTCCAAAGAATCGGGCGTCTGAACGAGCAAGCCGCCGCCGACGCTTTTCATTTCATGCGATCGTGTTTCTTCCGCGAACGGAATTTCGAGCACGCGCAGGTTCTGTTTCGGAGTGAGCCGTTCCCTTGCCGCGGGCGTAAAAGCGGGCGCGATCAGGACTTCGACGAAATGCGCGCCGACAGCATCGATGACATCAACATCGATGGCGCGGTTGAACGCGAGAATTCCTCCGAAGGCGGAGGTCGAGTCGGTCAGAAAAGCTTTCCTGTACGCGGCGGCGGGATCTCCCGCGACGGCAACGCCGCAGGGGTTGGCGTGCTTGACGATGACACAGGCCGGCGATTCGAAACTTTTGACGCATTCGAGCGCCGCGTCGGCATCGGCGATGTTGTTGTACGAAAGTTCTTTTCCCTGCAACTGTCGAAATGCCGAGATCGTTCCCGGCTTGCTTATGGCATCGCGGTAAAAAGCGGCCTTTTGGTGCGGGTTTTCCCCGTAGCGCAGGGTTTCACCTCGGTTAAAGGCGAGCTGCAAAGCTTGCGGAAAAATCGCCGGCGTTGGCGGAATTGCGGGATCTTCAGGAAGATCGTCGCCAAGCGCGGTCAGCCAGTTGGCAATGGCGCCGTCGTAGCGCGCCGTATGGACGAAAGCCTTTTTCGCCAGCGCGAAACGTGTTTTCAACGACAGGCGCGCGTCGTTCAGGCGCATTTCGTCCAAAATGGCGGAATAATCCCCAGGGTCGGTGACGACGACGACATCCGCGTAATTTTTCGCGGACGATCGAATCATCGCCGGGCCTCCTATATCGATGTTTTCGATGGCTTTTTCGAGCGTCGCGCCGGGGTCCGAAACGGTCTCGAAAAACGGATAAAGATTGACGCAAACGAGATCTATCGTCGGAATCGCGCGCTCCTGGAGCGTTGCCATGTGCGCGGGCTGGTCGCGGCGCGCGAGGATGCCGGCATGGACTTTCGGATGGAGAGTCTTGACGCGGCCGTCGAGAATTTCCGGAAATCCCGTATAGTCGGCGATTTCGACGACTTTCAACCCCTCCTCGCGCAGGAGTTTCGCCGTTCCACCGGTAGACAAGAGCGTGACGCCGAGCGCGGAAAGACCGCGCGCAAAGGAACCCGCGCCGCGTTTATCGGAAAGGCTGATCAGCGCCTGGCGAATTTTCATGGTGATGATTTTTTCATAAAAGATCGTAGTCGCCGAGTTTTCTTCGCAAGGTATTCCGGTTGATTCCCAGCATTTCCGCCGCGAGTGTCTGGTTGCCTTTCGCCTCTTCCATGACGATTTCGAGCATCGGTCGCTCGACGCTTTTCAGTACCATGCAGTAGACTCCCGAAGTCTTCTCGCCGTCCAGGCGGTCAAAGTAGTCTTGCAGGGCGTTGCGAATGAAAGCGGAGATGTTGTTCGTCCCGGTCATTCTATTGTCCTTTCGTCGCCGCGAAT
>JAIRZC010000185.1 GCA_031267455.1 Accumulibacter sp.
TCCCTTGTTTCCGGATGGTCTCTACAACGAAGTCCAGGTCGTCGCGATGGTCGTCTCGGTCAATCCGGAAGTCGACCCGGACATTCCCGCGCTGATCGGCGCGTCCGCCGCGATGTCGCTTTCGGGGATTCCGTTCAACGGCCCGATCGGCGCGGCGCGGATCGGCTATGTCGATGGGAATTATGTGCTCAATCCGACGCTGTCCCAGTTGAAGAACAGCCGCTTGGACCTCGTCGTGGCCGGAACACGCGACGCCGTCCTGATGGTCGAATCCGAAGCTGACATCCTTCCGGAAGACATCATGCTCGGCGCGGTGGTTTTCGGCCATGAGCAGATGCAGGCGGCGATCGACGCGATCGACGAGCTCGCCGACGAAGCCGGGAAGCCGGAATGGGACTGGTCGCCGGAACCGAAGAACGAAGCCCTGATCGCCCGCTTGAACGCGCTCGTTGAAGCGGATATCCAGGAGGCTTTCCAGATTACGGGAAAACAGGCGCGTACGCGGCGCCTCAACGAGATTTCTGAAAAGGCCGTTGTGGATCTGACGGGGGAAGAAGGCGGGCCGGACACCACGACTGTCCGGAGCATGATTTTCGACATCGAGTCGCGCGTCGTGCGAGGTCGCGTCCTGGCGGGCGAACCGCGGATCGACGGTCGGGACACGCGCACCGTCCGTCCGATCTCGATCCGTTCGGGTGTTTTGCCGCGCGCCCACGGTTCGGCGCTGTTTACTCGCGGTGAAACGCAGGCGCTCGTCACCGCGACGCTTGGCACGGGGCGCGATGAGCAGATCATCGACGCGTTGACGGGCGAGTACCGAGATCGCTTCATGCTTCATTACAATTTTCCGCCGTACGCGACTGGCGAATGCGGACGCATTGGGTCGCCGAAGCGACGCGAAATCGGTCATGGTCGATTGGCCAAGCGCGCCGTCGCCGCGGTGCTCCCAAAACCGGAAGATTTTTCCTACACGCTGCGCGTTGTTTCCGAAATCACCGAATCGAACGGTTCGAGCTCAATGGCGTCGGTCTGTGGTTCCTCGCTGGCGCTGATGGATGCCGGCGTGCCGATCAAATCGCATGTGGCAGGTATCGCGATGGGCCTCATCAAGGAAGGCAACTGTTTTGCCGTTCTGACTGACATCCTCGGCGATGAGGATCATCTGGGCGACATGGATTTCAAGGTCGCGGGTACCGATTCCGGCGTCACCGCCCTGCAGATGGACATCAAGATACAGGGGATTACCAAAGAAATCATGCAGGTCGCCCTTGCGCAGGCGAAGGAAGCGCGCCTTCTGATCCTCGAACGGATGCGGCAGTCGATTTCGAGCCATCGCGAGGAAGTTTCGGCTTACGCGCCGCGTCTTTACACGATGAAGATCAATCCGGAAAAGATTCGTGACGTGATCGGCAAAGGTGGTTCGGTCATCCGCGCGATCACCGAGGAGACCGGGACGACGATAGACATCAAGGAAGACGGAACGATCATGATTGCTTCCGTCAACAGCGAAGCGGCGGATTCGGCGCGCGCGCGGATCGAGGCGATCACTGCGGATGTCGAGGTTGGCAAGACCTACGAAGGCACGGTGCTCAAGTTGCTCGATTTCGGCGCCATCGTCAGCATTCTGCCCGGGCGGGATGGCCTTCTGCATATTTCGCAGATCGCCAACGAACGCGTAAACGCGGTTTCCGATTACCTTAAGGAGGGGCAGAAAGTCCGTGTCAAGGTGCTCGAAGCCGATGAAAAGGGCCGTGTGCGTTTATCGATGAAGGCGCTTGCCGCCGAAGAGAACGCGGCGGCCAGTACGAAGTAGGGCGCAGGGTTCTTCAAAGAATAAAAAGGACGCTTTAAGCGTCCTTTTTATTCTGAGGCCGCTATCCCAGCCTTGCTTTTTCCGCATTTCGGTGTTGCGCGCGGGCCGTTTTCGCGTTACGGGAAAACGCATGGGCGGAATGGCGGAATGTCCCGTGAGGGCGATTCCCAATTGACGGTTTATTTGGCGACTTGGCGTTCGCGGACTTCCTCAAGCGTTTTGCAATCGATACACAGGCTCGCCGTGGGTCGCGCCTCGAGGCGTTTGATGCCGATCTCGATGCCGCAACTTGAACAATACCCATATTCCTTGCTGTCGATTTTGGCGACTGTATCGTCGATTTTCTTGATCAGTTTGCGCTCGCGGTCGCGGCTTCGCAACTCGATGGCGATATCCGTCTCCTGGCTTGCCCGGTCGTTCGGATCGGCGAAGACGGTTGCTTCATCCTGCATCGTATGAACCGTGCGCTTGATATCGTTCATCAAATCTTTCTTGATCGATTCGAGGATGGAACGAAAATGGGCAAGCTGGCGCTCGCTCATGTATTCCTCGCCCTTTTTTGGAACGTAGGGCGCAAATTGTCTCGTTAGCGGTTCGTCGGGCGTCGTCATCAAAAATATCCAGCTTGTCAGCGGTAGTCACTCAAATATAGCACGTTTCGATCCCTTTCCGGCAAGAAAGGGAAGCCTGCGCGGCGCGGGAAGAACCGCGCCATTCCAGCGGCGAATTATCTCCCGGTGGGGTGGGGTTTTCAACCCAAACATGTCGTTGCCGCTTTGCGTGCGCCATGAGAAGCTCAGAGGCTCGTCCCGAACGAGATTTGCCGGAAATTGAGCGCAATGCTATAATTCTTCCATGGAATCGAGGTTCAAGCGGGAGCGCCGTGAGGCTTCCCGCTTTTGTTTGCCCTCCAATCGACGGATCAGGAGCGTTTCGTGCCCTTCTCGCCTTCATTTCCGCCTGCGGTTTTCGCGCTCGCAGACGGCACGGTTTTCCGCGGCTATTCGATCGGATTCGAAGGCTCGGTCGTCGGAGAAGCGGTTTTCAACACCGCGATGACCGGCTATCAGGAAATCCTTACCGACCCTTCCTATACGCGGCAGATCGTCACACTGACTTATCCGCATGTCGGGAATACCGGGTGCAATGATGAAGATATCGAATCGCTGGGGATTTTCGCCTCCGGCCTGATCATTCGGGATTTACCGATCCGCGCCGAGAGCTGGCGCCTGCAGTGCGGCCTGTCCGACTTTCTGAAAAAGAACGCGATCGTCGCCATCGCCGGTGTCGACACGCGCAAGCTGACGCGTATCCTGCGCGAAAAAGGCGCACAACCGGGGTGCATCGATGCCCTGAATCCATCCGCCGAGGCCGAAGCGATCGAAAAAGCGCGTAATTTTCCGGGACTTGCCGGAATGGACCTCGCCAGGGAGGTCAGTGTCGATATGCCCTACGAGTGGAATGAATCCGGATGGACACTGCGCGGCGGCTACGGCGCCGCCAATAAAATCGAGTACCATGTGGTTGTCCTCGATTTTGGCGTCAAGCGCAACATCCTGCGGATGCTTTCGTCGTACAATTGCCGCGTGACGGTCGTCCCCGCAATGACTCCGGCATCCTCTGTGCTCGCTTACCGTCCGGATGGCGTGCTTTTGTCGAACGGTCCGGGCGACCCCGAGCCTTGTGGCTACGCGATCGAAACGATACGTGAATTGCTTGCCGAAAAAATCCCGATTTTCGGCATTTGCCTCGGACACCAGCTACTCGCGCTCGCTTCGGGCGCGAAAACGCACAAGATGAAGTTCGGCCATCACGGCGCGAATCATCCGGTCAAGGATATCGATACACGGGAAGTCTTGATCAGTAGCCAGAACCACGGTTTTGCCGTCGACTTGGAATCGCTTCCGCCGAACCTGCGTGCCACCCATGTTTCGCTCTTCGATGGGACGCTCCAGGGTCTCGCGCGCACCGACGTGCCCGCGTTCTCTTTCCAGGGGCATCCGGAGGCGAGTCCGGGGCCGCGCGATGCCACGTATCTGTTCGAACGCTTCATTGCGATGATGTGCGCGAAAAGGGGCGGGGATAAATCCCCCGCGGAAAGATAGCCATGCCAAAGCGCAGTGACCTCAAAAGCGTCCTGATCATCGGCGCGGGGCCGATCGTCATTGGTCAGGCGTGTGAATTCGACTATTCCGGAGCGCAGGCGTGCAAGGCGTTGCGCGAGGAAGGCTTCCGCGTCGTCTTGGTCAATTCGAACCCGGCGACGATTATGACCGATCCCGAAATGGCCGATGTGACGTATATCGAGCCGATCACTTGGCAATCGATCGAGAAAATCATCGAGCGCGAGCGTCCCGACGCCCTGCTTCCGACAATGGGCGGGCAGACGGCGCTCAATTGCGCGCTCGACCTCGCGCGTTACGGCGTCCTTGAAAAATTCAATGTCAGAATGATCGGCGCGTCCCGTGATGCGATCGACAAGGCCGAGGATCGCGAAAAATTCAAGGCCGCGATGACGAGGATCGGGCTTGGGACAGCGCTCTCGAAAATCGCGCATTCGATGGAAGAGGCGCAGCAAGTTCAGGCAGCGATTGGTTTTCCCGTGATCATCCGTCCGTCATTTACGATGGGCGGTTCGGGTGGTGGGATCGCCTATAACCAGGAAGAATTCGTCGAAATCTGTAAACGCGGTCTCGACGCCAGCCCGACGCACGAACTGTTGATCGAAGAATCGTTGATCGGCTGGAAAGAATTCGAGATGGAGGTTGTCCGCGACAGGAAGGATAATTGCATCATCGTCTGTTCGATAGAAAACTTGGACCCGATGGGCGTGCACACCGGCGATTCGATTACCGTCGCGCCGGCGCAGACCCTGACCGACAAGGAGTACCAGATCATGCGCGACGCCGCGATCGCGGTGCTTCGCGAGATCGGCGTCGATACCGGGGGCTCGAATGTCCAATTCGCGGTATGTCCGGCGGATGGTCGGATGATCATCGTCGAGATGAACCCGCGCGTTTCGCGTTCCTCGGCGCTGGCGTCTAAAGCGACGGGTTTCCCGATCGCCAAGGTCGCGGCCAAGCTGGCCGTTGGCTATACGCTCGACGAACTCGCCAACGAAATCACCGGCGGCGGGACGCCCGCGTCTTTTGAGCCTTCGATCGATTATGTCGTGACCAAGGTGCCGCGTTTCGCCTTCGAAAAATTCCCGACCTCGGACTCGCGCCTGACGACGCAGATGAAATCGGTCGGCGAGGTGATGGCCATCGGCCGCACCTTCCAGGAATCCTTCCAGAAAGCGCTGCGCGGCCTGGAGATCGGCGTCGATGGGATGAACCAGCGAACGACGGACCGCGAGGAGCTCGAACGCGAACTCGGCGAACCCGGTCCGGATCGTATCTGGTACGTCGGCGACGCCTTCGAAATCGGTTTCACGCTCGACGAAGTGTATGCGCTTACGCGCATCGACCCGTGGTTTCTGGCGCAGATCGAAGACATCGTCCGAATCGAGATGCTTCTCGACGACATGGCGCTCGACGAAATCGATGCGCCGGCCCTTCGCGAGCTCAAGCGCAAGGGATTCTCTGACCGCCGCTTGGCGCATCTTTTGAAGACGAACGATGCCAAGGTACGCGCGCGCCGCCATTCGATGGGAATTCGGCCCGTTTATAAGCGCGTCGATACCTGTGCCGCCGAATTCAAGGCCATGACGGCGTACATGTATTCGACTTATGAAGAGGAATGCGAGGCGCGACCGAGCCAACGCAAAAAAATCATGGTGCTCGGCGGCGGCCCGAACCGCATCGGACAGGGGATCGAGTTCGACTATTGCTGCGTGCATGCCGTGCTGGCGTTGCGCGAGGACGGCTATGAAACAATCATGGTCAACTGCAACCCCGAGACGGTTTCGACCGATTACGATACATCGGACCGCCTGTATTTCGAACCGCTGACGCTCGAGGATGTTCTTGAAATCGTCGCGGTCGAAAAGCCGGACGGCGTAATCGTCCAGTTCGGTGGCCAGACGCCACTCAAGCTCGCGCGCGACCTCGAGGCGAACGGTGTTCCGATTATCGGAACATCGCCGGACATGATCGACGCCGCCGAGGACCGCGAGCGTTTTCAGCAACTCCTCAACACGCTCGGGCTCAAGCAGCCGCCCAACCGAACAGCCCGTACCGAGGCCGACGCATTGCGGCTTGCCGACGAGATCGGCTATCCGCTCGTCGTTCGTCCGTCCTATGTACTCGGCGGACGCGCGATGGAGATCGTGCACGAAGCGCGCGACCTCGAGCGTTACATGCGCGAAGCGGTCAAGGTCTCGAACGATTCGCCGGTACTCATCGATCGGTTTTTGAACGACGCCTGCGAAGTCGATGTCGACGCGCTTTCCGACGGAAAGGAAGTCATCATCGGCGGCGT
>JAIRZC010000205.1 GCA_031267455.1 Accumulibacter sp.
TTCCTGTCCTCCCACAAGGGAAACCTACACGTCATTCCCGCGAAGGCGGGAATCCAGAAAAACGTATTCTTCGGCGCTTTGCGCCACATTCTTTTGATTTCACCGCCCTTCGGGCGGAAAGTACCCTACTGGATTCCCGCTTTCGCGGGAATGACGGGATCGGCAATCCGCGCGGGCGGATTGCCACGGGCGGATTGCCATCCGCCCCACCATGTGGGCGATTACCCGCGGGGGATTGCTATCCGCCCCATCATCGCCGAATTCGTAGGGGCGGGTTTGAAACCCGCCCCTGCGTGTGTAGGGAACGTGTGTTCCCCCACCCCCCGGTGGGGACGATGGCAATCGTCACACCGCTCCACCTCCCTCGGAGAGGAGGCCAGAAAATTAGCGCCCCTTCATCTAAGTCAATGCCCCCAGAGGGCCGGCTTTGCGCAGCCGGCCCGTTGCGCGGACGCTTTGGCATGCTTCGCTTTCTTCTCCGCTCCACCTCCCCCTAAGGGGGCGAAGGGACAGCAGCGGTCTTTGGGAACTTTCGCGTTTACCGTCTGTTTCCTTTCCGTGAGGAAAACCAATTCGTCATTTCCGCGAAGGCTTAAAATCCAGAAACGTATTCTTCGGCGCTTTGCGTCGCATTCCAAACTTACCGCTTGCGCCTTGAAGTCGTCCGTGTAATAACGACGGGGAATACCTTGCTTGCCTTGCGTGGACACCTCCAAAAATTGATCAAACAATCCTCTTTGGCGTCCGTTTCGGAGCGGCAAGCCCAGGGAACACTGGGGACAACGGCGATTTCCAGGTTCATTCCAGGCGTGGACAAAAAATCCAGTACGTCCGCTCCCGCCAAAGGCGGAAAAAAAGAATGCGGCGCTTTCGCCAGGGGAATGTGTTTCTGGATTCCAGTCTCACGCCTGGAATGGCGAGTTGGCCTGCCTCACAGGGAATAAGACGGGAAATCCACCCTCTTCTCCGAATCAGTAATCCTGAACCAGTCTCAGCATGAAGGAGCGGCCCGGCTCGATCAGAGGATTGCCGACGAGTTTATCGCTATAGCGAATGTTTTCGGCGACGACCGGGTTGACGATCGTTTGGTTGAACACGTTCTGGATTCCGAAAACGGCTTTCCAGTTCTTGAAATTCGCGTCGATCATCTGGCCGAGGTCGGCGCTGGCAAAAAGGTCGAGCGCCATATGGCCGGGACGCTGGCGCTCGGTCGCCGGATCGACCCGTGTGCGCTTTGCCGAACCGCGGACGACGCCCTCGATATGCCAGGGAGCGCCCGTGGCGCCGTAGCGCGCCGAAATCCGCCCCGACAAGGGCGAAATCGCTTCGAGCGGCTTGTCGTTCGTCTTGTCTTTTCCATACGTCCAGGCCAGAACGCCGCGCAGCAGCCAGCGTTTGGAGATACGCCATTCGCCGTCGACTTCGACGCCGCTGATTTGGGCCGAAGCGACATTTTCATACTGCGAGAGTTCAAAACCCGCGCCATTGACGAGTCCCGTCTTGCGATACAGGATCAAATGCCTGTAGAGACTGTGGTAGGTCGTCAGGTTGAGGCGGACATCCTGCGCGTGGTAGCGCACGCCGGCTTCATACACCATGCTGCGCTCCGGTTTTAAGCCCGGCGCGGGAAGCGAAGGGCTCGACCCGCCGAAACTGCTGGTCGCGCGCATGCTGCCCGACGGCGCGAGGAAACCCGCGCTCACGTTCGCGACCGCGCTCCAGTTCGGAGCGAACTTCCAGACGCCGCCGACACTCCCCGTAACCGGTTTATCGACGCGCTTCCTCCCGGCGGCTTCGATCGCGCGCGTGATGTTTGGATTTTCGTTCGGTACCGGGTTTTTGTCGATCACGGTCTTGACGTAATCGAAGCGCAGCGCTCCGGAAAGCAGGAAGTTCTGCGCAAGCTGCCAGTCGTCGTTGAGGTGGATTCCGATATTCGCCTGCTCGGTTCCGCGTTCCATCAGGCACCATGAACCGACGGGAATGGCGGCGCCGCTGACCGGACACATACTTGGATTGACGACGGCGCCCGTTGCCGTATTTGTGGAGTAGGCACGCGCGCGCCGACTGTTGAAGTTTTCATTGTAAAAGTCGATGCCGTACGCGAGCAGGTGATCACCCAAGCCCTTCGTCGCGTTCAGCCGGCCGCCGTAGACGGTCGGCGTATCCGCCTTGATATGCGGATGCGCAGTGTTCGGATTGAACTGCGGAACACCCGTTGGCGTCGTCGCGTTATGCTGGGTGATGTCGGTTTCGAGCTTGCGAACGTAAAAGCTCGCATCGAGCGTGTCCGCCCAGGGACCGACCTCGCGCGATTCGATGCCGAGCTTCAGGTATTTTTCCTTGATCGGGTCTTCGCTGACTTTCAGGTAGGGCAGTCCGGGGGCCGCGCCCAAGCCGCCCGCGCGGCCCGTCATGATGTCCTGGTAGCGCCCCGCGACCTCGAAGCGCGTCTTTGCCGTCGGCGAATAGCCCACGCGAAAATCGATCCCCTTCGATTCGTAGCGGCTGTTCTCGGCCATTCCCTCGGGCGTCCGGTAATCGCCTGCGTGGCGGTAATTGACGCCGACCAATACGTCAAAGCCGTTTCCGCCGCCGATGACCTCGGCGCGCCCCGCGTACATGTGGTTGACGCTGTTGTATTCGACCCCGCGAATCTTCGCGTCGAGCGAAAACGGCGCGTCGCGCGGAACCCGCGCGCGCCGCGTGATCACATTCACGACGCCGTTCATCGCGTCCGCGCCCCAGATCGCCGACGCCGGCCCGCGGATCATTTCGATCCGTTCGACCGCGAGCGGGTCGATCATGTTCAGCTCGAGAACGCTCCGGCCACGGAAACGGTCGCCGTCGATCGCGAGCATCGAACGCTGCGTATTGGAATTGAAACCGCGCAGGACGATCTGCCCGCCGAGGCCGCCCGTCCGGGCGAATTCGACCCCCGGCAGGTTTCCCAGCGCTTCCTGGAT
>JAIRZC010000211.1 GCA_031267455.1 Accumulibacter sp.
AAGCCGCAGTCGGCGAAGCGCAGCGCGTCTTCGGCGGCGGCGGTCACGTACAGCAGCGCCTTGGAGGGGATGCAGCCGACGTTCAGGCAGACACCGCCGAGCGTTGGATAACGTTCGACGAGGATCGTTTTCAGGCCGAGATCGGCGCTTCGGAAAGCCGCTGAATAGCCGCCGGGGCCCGCGCCAAGGATGAGAATTTCACATTCGGCATCGGCTTTTCCTTCAAAGAGTGCCGCAGCGGGCGGCAAGACCACAGGCGCGTTTCCCCGAGTGGAAGCCCCGGCGAGCCGCGCGGCCTCGATCAGGGCGACGAGCGTTCCGCGCGAAACCTTGTCGCCAACCGCGACCCTGATCTCGCGCACGACGCCGTCGACGGGGCTTGGCATGTCGACCGATGCCTTGTCCGATTCCAACGTCAGCAGAGGGTCTTCGGCCTTGACCGAATCGCCCGCTTTCACGCAGATCTCGATGATGGGGACATCGCTGAAATCGCCCATGTCCGGCACGCGGACTTCGGTTATCAGGTTCATGATTTCTCCTTTAGAGCAGCGCGCGGCGCATGTCGTTCAAGAGCCGCGCGAGAAAAACGCAGAAACGCGCGCCGAGCGCGCCGTCGATGACGCGGTGATCCGCCGAAAGCGAGAACGGCAGAACGAGACGCGGAACGAATTCCCCCCCGTTCCAGACGGGTTTCATGAGCGTCCGGCCAACTCCGAGAATTGCGACTTCGGGCGCATTGACGATCGGCGAGAAATGCGTCACGCCGATTCCGCCGAGGCTCGATACCGTGAAACACGCGCCGCTCATCTCGTCCGGCGACAGTTTTCCCGCGCGCGCTTTTTTCGAAAGCGTAGCAGTTTCTTCGGCAACATGATCGACGGTTTTTTTGTCAACGTCCTTGATCACAGGAACGACGAGACCTCGCGGCGTATCGGCGGCAAATGCAATGTTGAAATATTTTTTCAGAACGAGGTTTTCACCGTCGAGCGAAGCGTTGAATTCGGGAAACTTCCTGAGCGCGGCTTCGCTGGCCTTGATGATGAAGGCGAGTAGCGTAATTTTCGCCGCGTCGCCTGCGCGTTCTTCGTTCAGCGTCCTGCGGAAGGCATCGAGTTCAGTCACGTCGGCTTCTTCGCAGTAAGTGACCGATGGGATCATCATCCAGTTCCGCGCAAGGTTTTTTGCGGAAATTTTTCCGATGCGGGAAAGCGGGCGAGGCTCGACCGGGCCAAACTTCGAGAAATCGATCTGCGGCCAGGGTGGAAGCTCCAGGCCCGCGAGAGATACCGGGGCGGAAGCGGGTTGCGCCTCCGCGCCCCCGCGCATCGCGCGGTTGACGCACGCGACGATGTCTTCCTTGAGGATACGCCCTTTCGGCCCACCGGGTATGACTTGCGAAAGATCGACGCCGAGTTCGCGCGCGAACTGACGTGCCGAGGGGCTCGCGTAGGGTGTCGCCCGTGAGGTTTCCGCAACAGGTGAAGACATCTCTGGCTGCGGACTTGGTCGCGCGGGCGGCAGAGAAGGCGGCGTTTTTTGCGCGGGCGCCGTGGTTTTTTCAGCGGACGCGGCGATTTCGATCAGCGCGATGAGGCTTCCCTCGGAGACTTTGTCGCCGACGGCGACGCAAAGTTCGACGATTTTTCCGGCGAGCGGCGAAGGCACGTCCATCGTCGCTTTATCCGATTCGAGCGTGATCAGTGCATCCTCGGCGTCGACGGAATCGCCCGGCTTGACGGAAATCTCAATGACAGGAACATAGCGAAAACTCCCGATGTCCGGAACTCTGATTTCGGTGCGTTGACTCATGAAGGCACTCCTTTAGTTCTTGGCCGGATAGGGTTTGGATGCGTCGATGCCGTACTTTTTCATGGCGTCGATGACGGTTTGCTTGTCGACAGCGCCTTCGTCGGCAAGCGCCTTGAGTGCGGCAAATGCAATCCAGCTGCGGTCGATTTCGAAGAAATAGCGAAGCTTTTCGCGTGTGTCAGAACGTCCAAAGCCGTCGGTTCCGAGCACGACATAGCGGCATGGGACGAAGGGACGTATCTGTTCGGCGTAAATCCGCGTGTAATCCGTCGCGGCAATCACCGGGCCGGAAAAAACGCCGAGGCATTTCTCGACGTGCGAGACACGCGGCGCGTCCAGCGGATGGAGGCTGTTCCAACGCTCGATCTCGGATCCCTCGCGCGAAAGCTCGGTAAAGCTCGGGCAGCTCCAGAGATCAGCTTCGACACCCCAGTCGTCCTTGAGAAGATCGGCGGCGAAAATGGCTTCGCGAAAAATGCTCCCCGAGCCGAGAAGACGCACGCGCGGCGCGGGATTTTTCGTGTCCGGCGCCGCGCCTTCACGGAAAAGATACATGCCCTTGGCGATCTCAGCGCCGTCGACCCCGGCGCCCGGCGGCATATCCGGATGCACGTAGTTCTCGTTCATGACAGTAATGTAGTAGAAAATGTCTTCCTGATCGCGGATTATGCGCACAAGACCGTTGTGGAGGATGACGGCAAGCTCGTAGGAAAACGCGGGGTCGTAGCTCACACAGTTGGGGATCAGACTCGACAGAATCGGCGAGTGGCCGTCCTGATGTTGCAGACCCTCGCCGTTGAGCGTCGTCCGCCCCGCCGTTCCTCCGATCAGGAAACCTCGTGAGCGCTGGTCTGCGGCGGCCCAGCACAAATCCATCGTCCGCTGGAAGCCGAACATCGAGTAGAAGATATAAAAAGGAATCATCGGGACACCATGGTTCGTATACGCGGTCGCAGCCGCGATCCAGTCGCAGACCGCGCCCGCCTCGTTGATGCCTTCCTGGAGAATTTGCCCGGACTTCGCCTCCTTGTAGAACATGAGTTGATCGTGATCTTCGGGAACGTATTTCTGGCCTTCCTGGCTCCATATTCCGATTTGGCGGAAAAGCCCTTCCATCCCGAAGGTACGAGATTCGTCGGGGACGATGGGGACGACATGGCGGCCGATTTTTTTTTCTTTCAAAAGCACATTGAGCAGACGGACGAAGATCATCGTCGTCGAAACCTCGTGCCCCTCACCCGATCCTTTCAGGTAGGTGTCGAAAACTGAAAGCGGTGGAATTTCGAGCGAAACGGATGATTTTCTCGCGCGGACATCGAAGAAACCGCCGAGCGCATCACGCCGCTTGAACATGTATTGCCGTTCGGGTGAGTCTTCGGCGAAGCGGAGCAGCGGGAGTTGCTCAAGTTGATCGTCCGGAACGGGGAGTTTGAAGCGATCGCGGAAGCTCCGGATCGCCTCGTAGTCGAGTTTTTTCTGCTGGTGCGAGATATTCATCGCTTGGCCGGCGCCGCCCATCCCATAGCCCTTGATTGTCTTGGCGAGGATCAGCGTCGGCTCGCCCTTGTGCTCGACCGCAGCCTTGAACGCGGCGTATATCTTGAAAATATCATGTCCACCGCGGTTGAGCTGCCAGACGTCGGCGTCGGTCCAATCGGCAACGAGTTCTTTGAGCTCAGGCGTATTGAAAAAGAATTCCCGCACGTAAGCTCCGTTTTTGGCCTTGAAGGTCTGATATTCGCCATCGACGCATTCCATCATGCGTTTTTTGAGCAGCCCCTTCTTGTCACGCTCGAAAAGAATGTCCCAGTGGCGCCCCCAAATCAGCTTGATGACGTTCCAACCCGCGCCACGAAACTGACTTTCGAGTTCCTGGATGATTTTTCCGTTGCCGCGCACTGGCCCGTCGAGGCGCTGAAGATTGCAGTTGATGACGAAAATCAGGTTGTCGAGCTTCTCGCGCGAAGCCATTCCAATCGCGCCCAGTGTTTCGACTTCATCGGTCTCGCCGTCACCGACGAACGCCCAGACCTTACGGTCTCCAGAGTCGATCAGCCCCCGGCTTTCCATGTATTTCATGAAACGCGCCTGGTAAATCGCCTGGATTGGCCCCAGGCCCATCGAAACCGTCGGGAAGTGCCAGAATTCAGGCATCAGCCAAGGGTGCGGGTATGAGGAGAGTCCCTTCCCATCGACTTCTTGCCGGAAATGGTTGATCTGCTCCTCGCTAAAGCGGTCCATCAGGAAATTGCGCGCGTAAATACCCGGAGTCGTGTGCCCCTGAAAATATACGAGATCGCCGGCGTTTTCTGGTGTAGGCGAACGCCAGAACCAGTTGAAGCCGACGTCGTAAAGCGCCGCCGACGAGGCAAAGGACGCGATGTGTCCGCCGACATTGGTTTCACGGTTCGCGCGGACGACCATCGCCATTGCGTTCCAGCGGATGTAGTTGCGGATGCGTATCTCGATGTCCGAATCCCCGGGATACATGGGCTGGCGGTCGACGGAAATCGTATTGACGTATTCGGTTGTTGCGCCGTAGGGAATGTCGATCCCCTTCGTCCGTGCGTGCGCGATCAGTCTTTCGATCAGGAAATGCGCACGCACCTTGCCGGCATGCTCGATGACGCCGGAAAGCGCTTCTTCCCATTCGAGCGTCTCGCGCGGGTCCTGATCGGCCTGAGAGGGCATGTGGAGGAATTCTGTCGCCATGGTAAGGCTCCTATGCGTTTTCCGCCAGGTCGGCGTGAAAGATGAAACTTAAAAAAGCGCCGGGAACACGAAGCTTGTCGTGTTTACGGTAACGAAATTGTCAAATTGTAATCTAGGAGCTTCTCGGACTTGGTCCAATCGACTGCAAAAAATGGGAGAACGGCCTATTTTTCCCCGAATATCGGCGCAAATAAATTAGCAATTCGCTTGAATTCAAGTGAAAAACTACTCTTGTTTTCCACTTTTTTCGCTCCACCCTCCAGAAATCCGACAGTCTCCCGAGACGTCGCTGGCCATGTTTTCGTTTCAAAGTTTTCTGCCGTCGGCGCCCCTAAATTGTGTCTGGGAAACGACTGCAGGGGTCTTCAGAAATCCCCCGCTGATCCGCCGCCCGCAAGCGTATGCTGACACTCCAGGCGCTCCCGGATAGAATGGCGAAATTTGAAAAACGCGCGGTTTACGGCACTTTGTAAATTGTCGGCGACGTGAAAGCGAGCCTTAAACCGTTCCGGCGGATCGACGGGGCCAGTCGAAAAAGCGTCCGCGATTTAGTACCATTGCCGGTACGCTCTTTAATCTTGGGAAATCGATCATGCCAATCCATTCAGCCTCGCTGGCCGACGCGCTCCGCGTCCTTTCCATCGACGCCATCCAGGCCGCGAATTCCGGGCATCCCGGCGCGCCGCTCGGAATGGCTGAAATGGCGACGGCGCTGTGGGGGCGCCACTTAAAACACAATCCGACTGACCCGAAATGGCCTGACCGCGATCGTTTCGTCCTTTCGAACGGTCACGCCTCGATGTTGCTTTACGCCCTCCTGCATCTGACAGGCTACGATTTACCGCTCGACGAAGTCAAGCGCTTCCGCCAACTCCACAGCAAAACACCCGGTCACCCCGAGTACGGGCATACTCCTGGAGTCGAAACGACGACCGGTCCGCTGGGACAGGGAATTGCCAACGCCGTCGGTTTCGCGCTTTCGGAAAAACTCTTGGCCACCGAATTCAACCGCGAAGGTTTTCCGATCGTTGACCACCACACCTACGTTTTTCTCGGCGACGGGTGCATGATGGAAGGTATTTCGCACGAAGCGTGTTCGCTTGCCGGGACGTGGAAGCTCTCGAAACTGATCGCGCTTTATGACGACAACGGGATTTCGATCGACGGGCGTGTCGAGGGCTGGTTTTCCGACGATACGCCCAAGCGTTTCGAAGCCTATGGTTGGAACGTGATCCGTGATATCGACGGGCACGACGTCGACGCCGTCGACCGCGCGATCGCGGCGGCGAAAACGCAGCGCGAGAAACCAACACTGATCTGCTGCAAGACCGTCATTGGGAAA
>JAIRZC010000217.1 GCA_031267455.1 Accumulibacter sp.
TGAAGCACAACCGCGCGTTGTGAAGCGTCGACGATATAAAAACCGCTCGCCATCCAAACCACCAGCAGAATGCAGACGAGCAGCCCGATGCCGCCGCCGGTGGGAAATTTTGGACCGAAACCGCCGCGCGGCGGAGGATTTCTTCCGTCGGGCGTCCTGGATGTCTTGTCGAAAATCCCGGAAATACGGTGGTTCAAATCACGCCACAATTCTTCGAGGTCGGGCGGTCCCTGGGTCGGGTGCTTCCCGCCCTTGTCCCTGCCGCGACTGCCCCATTGCGCTTCGTTCAGCGACATAAGTACACCCATCGTTGAAATCATAGGAAGTTTCAGAAAATTCCGACCGGCGGCCGGTCATTTACGTTTTGCCGTTTCTCAAAGGCAATCTCGGACAAGGCTTCGCGCAGCAAAGAGACACCTTCTCCGCTCTTGGCGCTCACCCGTACCCGACGAATCTTACCATATTCGTCGCGATCCAAAACCGGAGGAAGACCGGTCAGGTCGAGCTTGTTCAGGACAATCAACTGCCTAAGGGCGCCCGCGCCGATCTCTTTTAGCACTTTTTCGACTTCGGCGATCTGGAAATCGCGCGTTCCGCTGGTCGAATCGACGACGTGTAACAAAAGGTCTGCCCGCGAGACGGACTCAAGCGTGGAATGAAAGGCCGCAACGAGTGTGTGCGGCAGATTGCGGATAAATCCAACCGTATCGGAAACGACAATGTTTCCGGCGTCGCTTAGCCACAATTTACGCGAAGTCGTATCCAGCGTTGCGAACAGGCGATCCGCCACATAGGCGCCGGCATGGGTCAGACGGTTGAACAGCGTCGATTTTCCGGCGTTTGTATAGCCAACGAGAGAAACGTTCAGCACGTCGCCGCGGGTTCGCGCCCTGCGCTGAACCGCTCGCTGGCGTTCCAGCCTGACGAGCCGTTCCTTGAGGAGCTTGACTCGCTTGGTAAGCAGGCGGCGGTCGGTTTCGAGTTGAGTCTCGCCGGGTCCGCGCAAGCCGATGCCGCCTTTCTGGCGTTCCAAGTGAGTCCAGCCTCGCACGAGGCGGGTCGAGAGGTGTTCGAGCTGCGCAAGCTCGACCTGAAGCTTGCCTTCCGAGCTCTGCGCGCGTTGCGCGAAGATGTCGAGGATCAGCGTGGTCCGGTCAATGACACGACACTGCAACGCCTTCTCGAGATTGCGTTCTTGGGCGGGAGAGAGCTCATGATTAAAAACGACCAGGTCCGCCCCGAACGCCAAGACTTCTGCCGCGATTTCCTGAAGCCTGCCTTTTCCGACAAATGTCGCCGGATCAATGAAGCGCCCCGTCCTTTGTAAAACCGAACAAACGGCGATACCTGCGGACTCCACCAACAAACGGATTTCTTCGACAGCTTCCCGAGGGTCGTCGTTTCCAAAATCCTGCTGGACGATGAGCGCGCGCGCGCCGCCTCCGGAAAAATCAGACATGGAAGACTAGCAGCGAAGCCAAGGCAGGAAAAAGCTCCCGCCTCCGAATCGATGCGCCATAAGCTCCGACGCGAAAATCAGTCGCTATCGCCCAGTCCCAATTGGATATTGACCGGACGCGCCGGGACGATCGTGGAAATAGCGTGCTTATATACCATTTGTGTAATAGTGTTTTTCAAAAGAACGACATATTGATCAAAAGACTCGACCTGACCCTGCAATTTGATCCCATTTACCAGATAGATCGATACCGGAATGTGCTCACGACGCAACACATTGAGGAAAGGATCCTGCAAAAGTTGGCCTTTATTGCTCATGGTGAAACTCCATGTCTCGTTGTTGGATTGATTTGCCGCAGCCCTAGAGATTCTACATGAATAATCGCCATGTTCAAGACATTTTTATTGTCACTGCCCGCCCAATGTTCCAATCCACGCCCCAATCCAGGCGAAATCACACGGAAAGGGTCCCTCTCGCGTGTGATTCCCCGCCATCGTAAAGAAGGAGTGTTTCCTTTTCGATGAACCGCCGCGGCGCCTTTTGCCGGCTACTCGCGCCGGAATCGACGAAAGAAGCCGTTAAAGGGCGTGAGAGGGGTAAAACGGGCGTGATCGCTGGAGTTTTCAACGCATTTTCCGCGAATATCGAGACCGGAATCCCTTCGCTGCCTCTGAACACAAACTCATCCAGGCTTCACGCCTGTCAGCGTTTTATGGCTGGCTGAAACGGGGTAGGAAAATAAAGCACGCCAAGCGCGCGGAGTCTGGCGCCCAGCGGCACAGCGTCAGAATGGAAACACCGAGGTTCTTGTCCATGTTCTTGAGGGGAACACCGCTGGCCAGCAATTTCTTGGCCGACTCAATCTTGCTGTCAGTCATCTTCGGCTTGCGACCGCCTTTGCGGCTTGGCTGTTTGCGATTTCCAGCCCGGCACGGATGCGCTCTGGATCAGCAGGTTCCCACTTTGTTTCGAGGAATCCCGCCTTGAGTTTGAGCGATGTCAGCCCCGGTTTTCCAAGCAATCTTGCCATTCCATTTGGATTCCCTGAAGGGGCACATGGAGGGCCAACGGGTTCATCAACGCCGATTTTACGGAACGCGATTCATGGTTGGCCTGGTCAATCATGAGTGCGCCTGTCGGCCAGGAAGTCATCCTTGACCAGCCCTTCCACAAAGCTGCACGCATCGGTCGCGGCCTGCTGTATGTGATCAAGGTAATCGTGCAAACGGTACTCGCTCATACCGGCTGCGCCTCCGCGAGCACCTTGGCCCGGAACTTCGGTGGTAAATCGCCCTGCGTCAGCAAATCGACGTGAATACCGAGCAGTGATTCCAGCTCGTCTTGCAGGCCACCCAGGTCGAACGGTGTTGCACCGGGCAGCGCATCGACCAGTAGATCAATGTCGCTACCGTCCCGGTCGGTGCCATGCAGCACCGAGCCGAAGACGCGCGGGTTCGAGGTGCGAAAGCGGCCTACCACTTCACGCACTACGATTCGCTTCATGTCAAGCACAACGGACGGTCGCATGGGCATCCTTTCTTATCGAAACTCGTTGAGAGGGTATGCAATCGAGATTGACATCCTCCCCCGCCCAAAGGCCGGGGGTTTCCTGCGGCGCTCACCCTGGCATCAAGCCGGGATGAGTCGCTTCGGTGGGTTCCTGCTTCACAGAGTGATCTGACTGCGCCAACTCACCACAGGCTGCAACACGGTGTCCCCGCGCCGGAATGGTCAATCGGCAGCGTGCCGCTCGATGAAGCGCTTGACCGAACGAACATCCGCATCGAGTACCGCGACGCGCTGCGAGAAGCGCTCGATGCCTTCCATCGCCGGTGGACGCGCCGGCAGCTTTCCGAGCGCTTCCATGATCGTTTCCGCGAACTTGGCCGGAAGCGCCGTTTCCAGCGCCAGGAGCAGCATATTCGGCGTACGGTTTTCCAGGGCGACCTTGAAGCCGTCCGCGGTATGCGGATCGATCATCAAGCCGTATTTCTCGTATACCTTGCGGATCGTTTCGATACGGTCCGCGTGCGAACTCTTTCCGGAAACGAAAGAAAAACGCGGCAGATGCGCAAAATAGAGCGTTTTCGACAGATCGAAGCTGCCACCATTGTCGATTTCTCCCCAGAGATCGCGGACAATCGAAGGATCGCGCCCGACGAGATCGAAAACGAAGCGTTCGAAATTGGACGCCTTGGAAATATCCATCGACGGGCTGGATGTCGTGAAAGTTTCCGGGGCCTTGCGCGGTCGATAGACGCCCGTCCGGAAAAATTCGTCGAGTACGTCGTTCTCGTTCGTCGCCAGGATGAGCCGACCGATCGGCGCGCCCATCATCCGTGCGATATGCCCCGCGCAAATATTGCCGAAATTTCCCGAAGGGACCGCAAAGGCCACGCGCTCGCCGATCGACTTCGTCGCGGCAAGGGACGCCTTGACGTAGTAGACCACCTGCGCCGCCACTCTCGCCCAGTTGATCGAATTCACCGCCCCGATCCGGTACCGGGATTTGAAAGCGTGGTCGTTCGAGACCGCCTTGACGATATCCTGCGCGTCGTCGAACACTCCTCGCACGGCGATGTTGTGGATGTTGGCGTCCTGAAGCGAATACATCTGCGCGCGCTGAAAGGCGCTCATCCGCCCGTGTGGAGAGAGCATGAAAACGCGGATTCCGCGTTTGCCGCGCATCGCGTATTCGGCGGCCGACCCCGTATCGCCCGACGTGGCGCCGAGGATATTGATCGTTTCGCCGCGTTTTTCCAGCGCGTATTCGAAAAGATTCCCCAAAAGCCGCATCGCCATGTCCTTGAACGCGAGCGTCGGCCCATTGGAAAGCTCCAGGAGGCCGAGGCCGGGTTCGAGCCAGCGCACCGGCGTAATCTCACCCGCGTTTTTCGGGTCGCGCCCGTTGCAGTACGCGGCAGGCGTGTAGGTTTTGTCGACCAGGGCTTTCAAATCCGCTCCGGGGATGTCGTCGATGAATCGGGACAGCACTTCGAAAGCCAGTTCGGCGTAAGAAAGCCGCCGCCAACGATGCAACTCATCGGGTTCGATCTGCGGATAGGTTTCGGGAAGGTAAAGACCGCCGTCGGGCGCAAGCCCGCCGAGCAGGATTTCGGTAAAGGTCTTTTTCGACGGGTTCGGCGAAACGTCGCGGGTCGAGATATAGCGCATGGTACTGTTCCGTTTATAAGCCGTCGGCAACGCAAAAACTACAAAGGCATCGGAAAATGGAATCGCGCCGCGGCTCCCGGAAAGCTATCGGGCCTGACCAAATTTTCGCTTCGCCGCATCTTGAGTCCGACAGCCTCCTAGGCCAATTCCTCGAGTCTCAATCGGATCAGTTCGCTCTTGACGGCTGGAAGCGATTCGATTTTCGAGATCGCGGCATCGATGTTCTTTTCGCGCGTCTCATGTGTCAGAAGGATAATGTCCGTCTGATCCTCGCCCTCGTCCGGCTCGCGCTGGATCATCGCATTGATCGAGATCAACTGGCCGGCGAGAATGCGCGTAATATCGGCGAGTACGCCGGGCTTGTCTTCGACGCGCAGACGCAGGTAATAACTCGTCACGACTTCGGAAATCGGAAGGATGGGCAGGTCAAGCATCGCGTCAGGCTGGAAGGCCAGATGCGGGACACGATGTTCGGGGCTCGATGTAAGCATCCGCGCGATGTCGACGAGGTCGGCGATGACGGCGGACGCGGTCGGCTCGGCGCCCGCGCCTTTGCCATAATAAAGCGTCGCGCCGACGGCGTCGCCTTTGACGAGAACAGCGTTCATCGCGCCTTCCACATTGGCGATCAGGCGCTTTTCCGGAATCAGCGTCGGATGGACGCGCAGTTCAATTCCCGCCACCGTCCGTTTCGTGACGCCGAGAAGCTTGATCCGGTAGCCGAGCTGCCCGGCGTACTTGATATCCGCCGAATCGAGCTGGCCGATGCCTTCGATATACGCTTTCCCGAAATTCATCCGCGTACCGAAAGCAATCGCGCTCATGATCGTCAACTTGTGCGCCGCGTCGATGCCTTCGACATCGAAAGTCGGATCGGCCTCCGCGTAACCCAGGCGCTGCGCCTCTTTCAGAACGACATCGAAAGGCTCTCCGCGCTCGCGCATTTCCGACAGGATGAAATTCGTCGTCCCGTTGATGATCCCGGAAACCCATTCGATGTGATTCGCCGTCAGCCCTTCCCGAAGCGCCTTGATGATCGGGATGCCACCCGCGACAGCCGCCTCGAACGCGACCATGACCTTTTTTTCCCTCGCCAAGGCGAAAATCTCGTTTCCGTGAGAGGCGATGAGCGCCTTGTTCGCCGTCACGACGTGCTTGCCGTTCTCGATGGCTTTCAGAACGAGGTCCTTTGCGACACCGCATCCGCCGATCAGTTCGACGACGACATCGATTTTTGGATCGGAAACGACCGAAAAAGCGTCATCGGTAATCCGGCATTCCCCCCGCGTCACCTCATTGGCGCGCGCCGTGTTCCTGTCCGCAACGACGCTTATCCGGAGCGGACGCCCGGAACGCCGCGTAATTTCCTTGTCGTTCCGCCTGAGGACGGAAAAAGTCCCGCCGCCTACTGTTCCAATGCCAAGAAGTCCTATGTTGATCGGTTTCATCTAAATCGTTTCATGGGTTGAAAATCGGTTCAGGCCTTGCGCCTGCGATAGTTTTCGAGAAACCGGGCAATACGCCCGATCGCTTCTTCGAGATCGTCCTCATACGGAAGAAAAACAAGCCGGAAATGGTCGGGTTTCGGCCAATTGAAACCCGATCCCTGGACAAGCAGGACACGCTCCTCGCGCAGGATATCCGCGATAAAAGCTTGGTCGTCGCCGATCGGGTAGATATCCGGATCGAGCCTTGGAAACATGTACAGGGTCGCTTTGGGCATGACGCAGCTCACGCCGGGGATCGACGTGATCCGCTCGAAGGCCAGGTTGCGCTGACGGCACATGCGCCCTCCGGGCATGACGAGATCATCGATGCTCTGATAGCCGCCGAGCGCCGTCTGAATACCGAATTGCCCCGGAACGTTCGCGCACAGGCGCATCGACGCCAGCATATCCAGCCCTTCGATGTAATCCCGCGCGCGCGAAAGATCGCC
>JAIRZC010000219.1 GCA_031267455.1 Accumulibacter sp.
CGACAGCGCGACGGTTCTGGCAAACGGACAGGTCGTCCTGATTCTCAACCCCATCGCGCTCGGCGCGCGCGGAGCGGGGAGCGCCGATCTTCCCGCCGAGCGCGCGCCGACGGAAGATGCCGCGGCGCACGGCGGACCGTCGACGATCATGGTCGTCGACGACTCCCTGACGATACGCAAGATCGCCAACCGCCTGCTCTCGCGGAACGGTTATCAGACCCTCCTTGCGAGAGATGGTATCGAGGCGCTCGAACTTTTGCGCGACCGCATTCCGGATATCATGCTCGTCGATATCGAAATGCCGCGCATGGACGGTTTCGAATTGACGCGAGCGGTACGCGCGTCCGATCGTCTCAGGAATATTCCGATCATCATGATCACGTCGCGCACGTCGGACAAACACCGCAACTACGCCTTTGAAATCGGGGTAAACCATTTTCTCGGAAAGCCCTTCCAGGAAGACGAGCTTCTGGAATTGATCGCGCGCCACAACGCGCAAGAGGCGCAGTCTCCCGCAGCGTCAGTTCGTGTGGATTGATCCACGGTCCCTCGTTCCGCGAATGGGTATACGCGATCGATTATCCGGCTTCCCGTTTCACCCCGATCCAGGGATTTAATCGAGGCACCCAAAAACTGGCAGAGGTTCTAACCCCGAATTTTTGGAAATACAAGCCTCGCCAAGACTATCGACTCATGCCTGCATGCCTGTCTTCAAAGGTTTGGCGCTTGCTTTTCCCAAGGGGAGAGATCAGGTGTGCTTTTCCCCCTGCGATTTGAGCCGCCTTCTTCCTTGCCGCAGGGGAAATGCCCCGAAGCGGAGCAAAGGAGCAGTTAGCGCTTTCCGATCGGAAGTATGCTGATGGTTTCTTCGTCGTCCGGCTGATTTGTCGCTTTTCGGATGAAATCCGCATCGAGCGACTGGAGATAGCGCGCGCCGATACCCAGCGCATCGGCGGCAAGATAGACCTGCTGCGTCATTGCGCCGACGGCGACATGAGTCCATTTGGCCCAGTGCTCCTGGGCGCGACCTGCTTTTTTGAGCGGCGTCCGGTCGCTCGTGAAAATCAGCGTGTAGGGCGCGGATGCCGAGAAGGATTGCCGGGAAACCTTGGCGCGAACGTCGCCACCCGATACCTGCCTGAGCGAGTGATCCTCCCATGAATAACGGTAAAGCCCATCTTCACCGGCGACGTAAATGCTTATGTACGGTTCAAGTCCCATGCCAAAGGGCACCGTCCACTTGCCGGGTCGGTTTTTGCCCGACGCGGCCCAGAGGATCGTCGAGAGTTCTTCCCGGGAAATCTTTCCGGTCGGAAACGCGGAGCTGGGAGCCGAGGCGCGCGCGGCGACCGCCTCGAAAACGGGTTTGCCTCCCGCCGTACGCGGCGCGGGGAGCTTTATGTCAGAGGCCATCGCAATCGAAGCCGAAAAGGACAATGCCGAAAGCAGTAGCGTGTATTTCATATTTCGTCTCCTTCGAAATCATGTGACAAGTCTGGCATAAAACGTTACCCATGGCGAGATAAACTTGGGGTTTCGCCTTCGCAAAATCTTTCGGAGGAAGAGGTTTCGGACCTACCCAAGCTCACGCGCCGGAAAAACCCGGCACCCGCCCGAAATCCCGCTTGGAGAAACGGTCGCGGCTTTGCTCCAATAAACCGTCAGTGCGTTATCGGCAGGCGGCGCTTCCGGGTCTTGATCGCCCTTATCTGCGCAACCGCTTGCGCGAGCTCGGCTTCGGCTTTTGCGAAATCGACTCCCGATTCGCGACCCTTCAATTTCTCCCGTGCCTGTTTTTGGGCTTCGATAGCCTTGGCTTCGTCGAGGTCGTCGGCACGGACTGCCGTATCCGTGAGCAAGGTGATCAGCGTCGGCTGAACCTCGAGAATCCCACCGGAAACGTAAATCGATTCAAGCTCTTCGGTTCCCGGAACGTGGAGACGGATCGAACCCGGTTTGATGAGCGCAAGAAGCGGCGCGTGACGCGGAAATATGCCGAGCTCGCCCATTTCGCCGGGGAAAACGGCAAAGCTCGCCTCGCCGGAAAAAATCAGCTGCTCGGCGCTGACGATATCAATCTGCATGATGTGCGATGCCATATTCTTTACCTCCGCGCTCAAGGGGCGTCTCAAAGCGTCTTAGCTTTTTCCATCGCTTCCTCGATGCCGCCGACCATGTAGAACGCCTGTTCCGGGAGTGCGTCGCATTCTCCGTTGACGATCATCTTGAATCCCTTGATCGTATCCTTGAGCGAAACGTATTTCCCCGGCGATCCCGTGAAAACCTCGGCCACATGGAAAGGCTGCGACAGGAAGCGCTGAATCTTGCGCGCGCGGTAGACCGCCTGTTTGTCTTCGGGCGAGAGTTCGTCCATTCCGAGGATGGCGATGATATCGCGCAGCTCCTTGTACCGTTGCAGCGTTTTCTGGACGCCACGCGCGACTTCGTAGTGTTCTTCGCCGACGACTTGCGGGTCGAGCTGACGCGAGGTCGAATCAAGCGGGTCTACGGCGGGATAAATTCCGAGCGAGGCGATGTCGCGCGAAAGGACGACCGTCGAATCGAGATGGAGGAAGGTTGTCGCGGGCGAGGGGTCGGTCAGGTCGTCGGCGGGAACATAGACCGCCTGGATCGACGTGATTGAGCCGACGCTCGTCGAACTGATGCGCTCTTGCAGGCGTCCCATTTCCTCGGCAAGTGTCGGCTGGTATCCAACCGCCGACGGCATCCGACCGAGCAGCGCGGAAACTTCGGTTCCCGCCAGCGTATAACGGTAGATATTGTCGACGAAAAAGAGGACGTCACGCCCTTCGTCCCTGAAACGCTCGGCCATCGTGAGGCCCGTCAGCGCGACGCGCAGGCGGTTTCCGGGCGGCTCGTTCATCT
>JAIRZC010000231.1 GCA_031267455.1 Accumulibacter sp.
TGTTGATATAACCGTACTTGTCCTTCACGCCGACCCGCGCCAGGCCGTTGGCGGAGAAGTCCTTCGCATCGTCGAAACGCGGCGGGACGATTTCCTCGCCCCTTTCGTTGATGTAACCATATTTGTTCACTACATTGAAGCGTTCCAAACCGTTGTAGAAGTCCTCCGCATCGTCGAAACGCGGCGGGACGACTTCCTCGCCTTTTTTGTTGATATAACCGTATTTTCCCTCCACCTGTACCAGTGCCAGACCATTGGCGGAAAATTTCCCCACATGGTCAAAACGAAAAGGGATGATCTCCATGCCTTTTGCGTCGATGCAACCGTATTTTCCTTCCGCCTTGACCCGCGCCAGACCGTTGGCGAAGTCCTCCGCATCGTCGAAACGCGGCGGGACGACTTCCTCGCCCTTTTTGTTGATATATCCGTATTTTCTCTCTACCTCGACCCGCGCCAGACCGTCGGCGGTGAAGTCAAACGCATTGTCAAAACGCGACGGAATGACTTCCTCGCCCTTTTTATTGATATATCCGTATTTTCGCCCCATTTTGATCATCGCCAGACCGTCGGCGGCAAAGTTCCCCGCGGCGTCGAAGTACAACGGAATAACTGTCTCGCCTTTTCGATTTATGTAACCCATTTTGCGTTCCACCATGACCACCGCCAGACCGTCGGCGGCGAAACCCCATGCGCGTTCGAAACGTAACGGGATGATTTCCTCGCTTTTTCTATTGATATAACCGTATTTTCCCTCCACCTTGGCCAGTGCCAGACCATTGGCGGCGAATTTCCCCACATGGTCGAAACGTAGCGGGATGACTTCCTTGCCTTTTGCGTCGATGTAACCGACTTTGTCCTTCACCCTGACCCATGCCAAGCCATTGGTGGCGAAGTCCTCCGCATCGTCGAAACGCGGCGAGGAGACTTCTTTGCCTTTTAGATTGACGTAACCGTATTTGCCTTTCACCTTGACCCGCGCCAAGCCGTTGGCGGCGAAGTCCTTCGCATCGTCAAAGCGCGGCAGGAAGAGCAATTCAAAGCCTTCTCCTTTCGCCGTGGAAACAACAGGCTCCGATTGAGCCGGGGCGGAGAAGGCAATGAGCATGCCCAACATCAGGACGGGCGACAGGGAAGAATAAAAACGGGTGGGGTTCATGGCTTCAGGGATCAGTCCAGTCGGCGGTGATCTTGCCGCAAGAGGGAGGAAGTATAGCGTATGGCATTTTATTTCGCCAAGTGTTTCCTGCAGCGGAGTACGAAATTTCAAATGACTACGACCGTGCGTCGTGCAAAGATGCTGTTTTCCAGTGGGCGCGAATCCGTCCAGAAATCAACGCTCTGGTCGGAAGCAATCGTGGAGGGAAGAAGCGGTTGAAGCCTTTGATGTGGAGGGTTCATCGCCCTACCAGAGCGCGCGGAAAGCCCCGTCCAATTCGAACTGCCACGCAGCGACAATGAAGCTCCCCGTCCAAGGCACTGATCTTTACCCCCATTTTCATAGCATGGACGCGGATTTATAAAAACATATTGTAAACAATTAGTTGTTGTGTTAACCTCAGATCATTATGGAATGGCGATGATCTGAAATATTGATGAAAGAGGAAGCGGATGGGAGTAATTGGGTAGAGGAAGAGTTGGGAGGCGGTTGAATTAGGCGATGCCCGCTTGGCGTTGCGCTTGGTCGGGCTGCAGTCGCTGGCCCGTGCGCTCGATACGTCTTGCCCTGGGCGCTGCCGAAATGGCGTGAGTTATATGTGTCTGATCGGAGTGTGCGACGGGTTTTTCGTCGTTCCCCTGAACGCGCTTCTCCAGAGGCGGGGACATATTAGTGTTGGCGCGGGCAATGCCTTGGCGATACAAAATTTTGCGGAAAACGCGGCCATGTTGCTGTTTGTCGCGATGTATTCATCGATGAATGCCTTCGGTGTTTCGGTAAACCATACTGTCGCCGGCTTTGGCGCCGTGATGCTCATCGTGACCTCATCGATCGCGCTGTGTCGGAGAAGGCATCCCACCTCGGCTTGACGCGGCGGCGTTGCCGACATTCCAGCGTGCGACCCTTCCGCGGCGCGACATCCGACCAAAATCATTCGCGTAAACTTCGAATATCCGCTCTTGGCAAAGGTCAATGCCGTTGGAGTTGGAATTGGGTGGAGTGGTGAATCGAGCAAAGTGGTCGGAATTACAGGGGTAGGGGCATTCAGAATACCGGGTCAAACGGTGAGATCGATTTTCTGCAATGTGCCCACATTTCCGTTTTCCATCAAAAAAATGCCTGTAGAGCGAATTTCACCCAGCGCTTCGTTATGCTGTCCTCTGAGGGAAAAAGGCGTATCGACATAAGTCAGGCTGATGGCGCCGACGCCGGCTTCTTCCAGTCCCTTTAATTGTTCTGTGCCTCCCACTCCATTTTCCCAGAGATAAAGGCGGGCATAAATACGATCGTTTTCATCGATCCAGCCGTTGCCGTCTTCATCCATGGCCGCGAGTTCGCCGAAACCGTCCCCGGTCAATGCGCCAAAGAGTTCGCTGCCATCGTTTACTCGGCCATCTTGGTTGCGGTCGAATACCAGGAAAGCGCTTCCGGGTTTGAGCGCGGCGATAGAATCCATCTTCTCATCGGCATCCAAATCGAACTGAATACGCATCTCGGAAAGCTCGGCGGCGGCGCCGGAAAAATTGAGCACCAAAGGGTCTTTTTGGGCGGCGCCCATTTGGATGCTGACATTGTTTTCTTCGTAATAGCGGCGAGACATTGCCAAGTCCAGCGTAAAGTCGAACTCGCGCCCGTCTGCGGCGCGTATTTTCCCCTGTGCGGAAAAATGGGTGGTTTCTGCCTCGAAGTATGACTCATGGCGCTCGTAAATCAACCCGGGAGGCGCGTCCGCCGGGTCTTCCAAAAGCGTGTTGAGCACACGCACCTTGCGCCCGGTCAGGATTTCGATAAGGGCGCGTATTACGGCGAGGCGCGGATTGTCATCTATACGGACATCCAGGTTTTCCAGAGTTCGCGCAACATCGGGTTTGCGTGCTTTCTGACCGGCTTCAGACAAATTCAGTTGGGCCGATTCGGCAGGCTTGAGCGTATTTGCGCCATTGAAAATGCGCGGCGCACCGGAACCCGAAGCCATCCCTCTTATCAGGGATTCCTTTGTTTCGCGTTTTTCTACACGAACATGTCCGGAAGCAAGTTCCACTTGGGCGCTGACGATTTTCATGGGAGTCTCTCCAAAAGCTTACATTTCCTTTACGGCGAAACGACGTATATCTTGAGCTTTGTCGCAGGGGAGGGAGTGCCTCGGAAATTTCAGCAAGAGACCTCTTGGCCGGAGAAGGGTAGGCACTATAAGAAAGGGGAAAGGGCCTGGTTTTTTTTTGCGCGGAAACTCCGTGTCGCCATACCCTGCCGGATGCCCGCTGGATCGGAATCCCGATTCCTGTACACGTTCCGGCGCGGCGTTCTCCAGTTGAAACGCCTTTGCATATCCAATGGATGAATATTCATTATAATTGATTTGCGATCGCCAAAAAGTCCTTGTCGGATGAAGGGGCGGTTGAATATTCCCACGAGTGGGCGGTAATGGGCGAATCATCTTCCATTTTTATGAATGAGATTCATTCTTGTTTTTTACATTCTATTTATCGGAGTTTTACTGGAATTTGAGCTTTGATGGTAGAATGCCGCCCGTTGCGACAAAGACCGGAATAAAAAATGTTTGCGCGTTTTATGCCCCAAGAGGGCAAGTTCTTTGGCCTTTTCAACGCTCTTGCGGAACAGATCGTTTTGGGTAGCGAGGCTCTGGTCAATCTACTGGCCGTTCTGAACGAGTCGGAAGAAGAAGCGATCAGGCTGTCCAACCTCATCAGCAAAATAGAAAGCCACGCGGATGAGATTACGCACGAGACGATGCGACAGTTGCACAAATCCTTCATTACGCCGCTTGACCGCGACGAAATTCATCGGCTGACGACGGGTCTCGACGATATTCTCGACCTGATCCAAGGCGTCGCGCATGCGATAACACTCTACCACGTCAGAGGTATTACCTCCGAGGCGATCAAGCTCGGCGATATCTGTCATGCGTGTTGTAAACGGGTGAAAGACGCCGTCACGCTTTTGCACTCGATGGACAACGGGACGGAAATTCTCAAGATCTGCTTTGAACTCGATCAGCTTGAGTCCGACGCCGATCGTGAGATGCGTGACGCGATGTCCCGGCTTTTCCGCGAAGAGCCGGATGTGCGCGAACTCATTAAATTCAAGGCGGTCTATGAACTCCTCGAAGTCGTGACGGACCGCTGCGACGACGTGGCGAATATTATCGAAGGCATCGTTCTAGAGAATTCCTGAATACCCATGGAATATACGCCAATCAGCCTTGGAGTCGTTGTCTTGCTGGTTGCCATGGCGCTTGTTTTCGATTTCATCAATGGTTTTCATGACGCGGCCAACGCGATTGCCACCGTTGTTTCAACCCGTGTGCTGAAACCGCACTCGGCTGTGGCGCTGGCGGCGTTTTGCAATCTCGCGGCCATTTTCGTTTTTGATCTTCACGTTGCATCGACTATCGGAAAAGGCATCATCGAGCCTTCCATCATCGATTACCATGTCGTGTTCGGCGCGCTGGTTGCCGCGATTTTCTGGGATATCGTCACTTGGTATTACGGAATTCCTTCTTCCTCGTCGCACGCGCTGATCGGTGGTTTGATCGGAGCGGCTGCCGCGAAATCGGGATTTGGATCGCTGATTCTCTCCGGTGTAATCAAAACCGTAGCCTTTATCTTCGTTTCACCTCTGCTTGGCATGCTTCTTGGGTCGCTCATGATGATTTTGGTTTCTTGGTTCTTTCGAAAAAGCACGCCGCGCAAGGTTGATCTTTGGTCACGGAGACTTCAGCTTTTTTCTGTATCCGCCTATGCGATGGGGCATGGCGGCAATGACGCGCAAAAAACCATGGGCATTATCTGGATGCTTCTGCTCTCGGGAGGCTTTTTGCGGAACGGCGACCCCGCCCCCTTGTGGATTGTGCTTTCCTGCCATGTTTCAATTGGCCTCGGAACGATTTTCGGTGGGTGGCGGATCGTCAAGCTGATGGGACAGAAGATTACAAAACTCCGTCCGATTGGTGGGTTTTGCGCGGAAACAGGCGGTGCCGCAACGCTGTTTCTTGCCACGATTTTTGGTATTCCCGTTTCGACGACGCACACCATTACCGGAGCAATCGTTGGCGTCGGCGCGACGAAACGTCTTTCGGCCGTCCGATGGGGAATTGCCGGAACCATCGTGTGGGCGTGGATTTTGACCATTCCCTGCAGCGCGCTGGTCGCGGCGATTTTCTGGTATTTCGGACGGCTTTTTATTTAAAGTGTGTGACCTGTCCAATCATCCGCGAATCAAAAATTTCCCCTGACCCCTGATTTGGATGCCTACGCGTTCAGTCCTGACCTTTGATAGAAGGGGCCATGGTAAATCGCTCAGGTTCGGATGCCGCGCTTATTGACTCGGCCCAAATTTTTGCATTCCACTGTGCGGCATGGCGAATCTTTTCATCTCTTTGGGTTGAATTCTTCGCCGCTTGGGGCGGTGAGCTTCATTTAGCGACCAAATAGGCTCTTGGAAAGAAAATCATATTTCGATATGTTCGATGATCAGTTGCGGCGTTCGGATGCCGTTGTATTCATTGGCCGCAAGCCGGTAGGCGGCGCGAATCGATTTTCCCGGCGTTTTCCCCGATACGGCGTCGAAGTTGAAATGAATTGCATCGATGCGCGCGCCGTTTTTTTTGAGGCGCAGCTTCAAGTGTTTTTCCTTGAGAAGGCGTTGGCTTTCGACATCGAATTCGTCTTCGAAAAGCGGTGGAGGGAACCCCTGGCCCCAGATTTCGTTTTCGAGCAGATCAGCGATGTTCAGCGAAAAATAGCCGCTTTCGAGCGGCCCATCCGTTTCGACGACACGGGTCAGGTCGGCGGGAGAAAGCAGTTCTCGGGCGATCTGCGCGAAGATTTCCCGGAACCGCGCCAGATCGCTTTCCCGGAGGCTTGCTCCGGCGGCCGAGGCATGACCGCCGAAATTGACGAGCAAGCCCGGCGCGCGTTTTGAGACAAGGTCGAGCGCGTCGCGCAGGTGCAATCCGGAGATTGCGCGGCCTGATCCACGGATAAGGCCGTTGGTGTTTTCGATTTCCTCGCGGGCAAAGGCGAAAACCGGGCGGTGATGCTTTTCCTTGACGCGGGCGGCGAGTAGACCGACGACGCCCTGGTGCCACGCGGGGTCGAAAAGGACAATCGCGGCCTCGCCGTTTGCGTCGATCGCTTCGAGGCTTCCGATCGCCTGTTTTTGCATGCCGGCTTCGATCGTCCGGCGGTCACGGTTCAGCGCGTCCAGCTGCATGGCGATGTTCGTCGCGCGTGCTGGATCGCCGGTCAACAGGCATTCGATGCCGAGCGACATGTCCGAGAGGCGTCCGGCCGCGTTCAAGCGCGGGCCGATCCGAAAACCGAGGTCGAGGCTGTTCGCGTTTTCCGGGAGTATCTCCGAAGCTT
>JAIRZC010000232.1 GCA_031267455.1 Accumulibacter sp.
GCGCACGCGTCAGCCCCAGCAGCCCCGCCTTGGCGGCCGAATAAAGCGGATAACCTGCCAAAGGACGCTCGGCGTGGATGTCCGTGATATTGACGACAGCGCCGCGCGCCGCCCTCAGATAGGGAGCCGCCGCCTGCGTCAGGAAAAGCGGCGCTTTCAAATTGCTTCCGATCAAATCATCCCACTCGGCGATCCCGATCGACCCCAGAGGCGTCGAGAAAAAACTGGAGGCATTGTTGATGAGCGCATCCAGACCGCCGAAGCGCAAAACGGTTTTTTCAACGATATCCGGCAGCGATGCGGACTCGAGAAAATCCGCGCGCACCCCAATCGCCGAATCCGGACGCAACGCATTCATTTCGGAAACAAAAGCGACCGCCTCTTCCGCGGCGTCCCGGTAATGCAGGGCGATATTGGCGCCGATCGAATGGAGTTCGCGCGCGATGGCGCGTCCGACACGCCTGGCCGCACCCGTTACCAGAACCGTTTTACCGAACACGCGCCTCCTCCGGCGTCCCGCCGCCCTTATCCCATTTATGGTTTTTTCAATTTTATCGCATTTGCCGATACGCCGTCTGGCTTCGCCCGCGATTCGAGTTGCGGTAGACTTCTTCCCATTCACGATATGATGATTCCCAAGGATCGAACATGGACGATGAAATCCCGCTTGATGCCGACGAATTGATGGCTTATTTCGAACGCATCGACCGGCTTCCGCCCGAAGATGCTGAATGGGTAAACCGTCTTTTTCAGGAGTGCCTTCGCGCCCGAGTCCATGAGGCCGAATTGCAGTCCGGCCAGGAAGCCTGCCCGTTCGAGGACCCATCCCAAATCGCCCAGGTCGCGCTCGACACGGCGGAGTGGCTCAAAACGCTCTGGAACGTCGGCTACATGGGCGCGGGGTCTTTTCCTTCCAAACCGCGCTCCGCGTTTCCTGAAATCGAACTCGAAGATGTGCTCAAATCCGCGCTTTTCGCGCGGATCCGCCAAGGGAAACGCCCGCTGCCCTTTCCTCCGCCCACACGCAATGGCTTGCCTTGGCACGACCTGCTCGAAGAGGCGGAAGGGGAATCGCACAAGGTCGCAGCCGAAATCGTCCGAAACGATCAGGGAAAATTGGTCGGGACGATCATCGAGAAGGCATCTGGCTGGCGAATCATCAGAGAAATCGAGGAAAACCGGGAATATATCGTTCAATATCAGGGCAAGGGGCCGCTCTTCCGCTTGATCCTGGGCGTACCGGATTCCGTGTTGCGCCGTGAGCCCAAAGAGTGGGCGCGCAACATTCTCCAACAAGAAAGGGTGGGCATACGCACTTTTACCCTCTTGTGGCCGGAAGAAAATAGCAGGGAAAAACGCGTGCCGCTTCGCGCGCTGACCTGGGAGCGCGCCGAGTCGGAAGCCGCGCACTGGGTCGCGGCGAACCATCCGGAAATGTACGGGCAAATCCGCTTCATCCGCCAAGAGACGGCTTCCGGCTGAAAGCGCAGTTGCCCCCTATGTTTCCAATTGAGGCCCTGTGAAGACAAGCGTTTTTTCTATCGCACTCCCAATGGGTGATCCCGTCGTTACGTACCCGCGAGTACCGCTCCACGGCCGCTTTCCGGAATGAACCGGGTTGGCGAAAAAAACGGGAAAGCGCCCGTCATTCCCAGGCTTTCGGCGCGATCCGGCTCGCCGCGCGCTGGGCGCGCTCACGGGCTTCCGCTGTATCAACGCCCGTCGACACGACGACACCCATGCGACGCTTCACAAAACTTTCGGGTTTGCCGAAAAGGCGCAGGTCCGTTCCGGGAACGGAAAGCGCGTCGTACGCGCCTTCGAACACGATCCCTTTCGCAGCGACCCCGCCATAGATCACCGCCGAAGCGCCCGGCGCTCGCAGTGAAACATCGACGGGCAGCCCCAGAATCGCGCGGGCGTGGAGCTCGAATTCCGATATCCGTTGCGAGGCGAGCGTCACCAGCCCGGTGTCGTGCGGACGTGGGCTGACTTCCGAAAACCAGACTTGATCGCCTTTCACAAAGAGTTCGACTCCAAAAATGCCGCGGCCGCCGAGATTTTCGGTAATCGATCCGGCAATCGCGCGCGACTTCGCGGATGCGGTCTCGCTCATCTTCTGCGGCTGCCACGATTCGACGTAGTCGCCGTTGATTTGCACATGACCGACCGGTTCGCAAAAAAAGGTCTCGATTTCTCCACTGGCGCCGACGGCGCGTACCGTCAGGAGCGTAATTTCGTAATCGAAGTCGATGAAACCCTCGACGATGACGCGGTTTTTATTCACGCGCCCGCCCTCGATCGCGTAATTCCAGGCTGCCACCACGTCCTTTGGGCCGCGCAACACCGATTGGCCTTTCCCGGAGGACGACATCGTCGGTTTGACGAGGCAGGGATAGCCAATTCCGCCGTCGATCGCTTCGCGCGCTTCCTCCAAAGAAGCGGCGAAAGCGTAGGGCGAAGTCGGCAGCCCGAGTTTCTCGGACGCCAGGCAGCGGATGCTTTCACGGTTCATCGTCAGCCGGGTCGCGCGCGCAGTCGGAATGACTTCGGCAATCCCCTCGTCTTCGATTTCCTGCAAGACTTCGGTAGCGATCGCCTCGATTTCGGGAACGACGAGGCGCGGCCTTTCCTTTTCGATCAGCGCGCGCAACGCGGGGCCATCGGTCATCGCGCCGCCATGCGCGCGGTGTGCCACTTGCATTCCGGGAGCATTCGCGTAGCGATCGACAGCGATCGTCTCGACACCGAGGCGCTGCAGGGCAATGATGACTTCCTTGCCCAGTTCGCCCGCGCCAAGAAGCATGACGCGAACCGCCGACGGACTCAGCGGCGTCCCGAGGGCAGTGGCGGGCAGGGGAGCGGGACAATTCGTTCGATCGATCATGGTATTATTCATTCCATTTCTTCGGAAAGTCTCTTGGGACCCGTCAAATCCGACAGATCCCGAGAGTATTCTACCAACGCCCCGCCTCAAAGACGCGCGTGAAGATCGGAAAAACGTGGAAGTCGCGCATTGCTTCGCTTATGCGCGGCCCAAGTCTTTCGCGAAGTTTCCCGCTTGCCGATATAATCCAGATCGTGAAACTCAAATCCTTTTCAGGGCCTTCCAAGCTTCTTTCCGTTTGGCATCGTCTTTCCGGGCACACGCCGCTCTTGTCCGACCAGCTCTGCGGCATTCCGGTGATGGCAACCTCTTTCAGGACGCTCCGAAGCCCGTGCGAGTTCGCGAAAACCCTGACCGAGCACATTCTGGGCGCGCAACAGCGCATTTTCATCTCGGCGCTCTACCTGGAAGACGACGAAGCGGGCAGGGCGGTACTCGATGCGGTGTACACGGCCAAAGACGCGCGTCCGGAACTCGAAGTCGCCGTCTTTGTCGACTGGCACCGCGCGCAGCGCGGCCTGATAGGAAAAACGCCTTCGCAAGGAAACGCCACACTGTACAAGGCCAAGGCGCTCGAACGCGGGCCGGGCGTTCCGGTTTACGGCGTACCCGTCCAGAAAAGCGAACTGATGGGGATTTTGCATCTCAAGGGAATCGTCATAGACGACAACGTGTTCTACAGCGGCGCCAGCCTCAACAACGTGTATCTGCACTGGAAAGAAAACTATCGGCTCGACCGCTACCATCTGATCCACAGCCCAGCGCTCGCCGACACCATGGCGGGCCTCCTGGGCAATGTCTTGCGCGCCAATTCAGCCGTTCATCCGCTCGACACGACAAAAACGCCGGTTACGGTGGAGATTCGAGGGAAGATCGCGCGTTTCCGCCGCCTTCTCGGAACGACGCGCTACACTTTCGAGAAGGAGGGACTGGCGCCCGGACACGTCTATATCACTCCCTTGCTCGGCATCGGCGTCCGCCGCAACGAAATCAACGCAACGATCCTCAACCTGATCCGCCAAGTGGAACGGCATCTGGTCCTTTTCACTCCTTACTTCAACCTGCCGGGACCGATACGCAGGGCCATTTCCCGAAAAATCCAGGCCGGCCGCCGCATCACGATCGTCCTCGGCGACAAGGCCGCCAACGACTTCTACATTCCCCCGGATCAGCCTTTCAAGGCAATCGGCGCGATCCCCTACCTTTACGAGGCCAACCTGCGGCGCTTTTGCAAGACTTACCAGAAGGCGATCGACTCCAGACTACTGAACATATACGCATGGCGGCACGACACGAATACTTTCCACGTCAAGGGAATGCTCGTCGACGAAAACTTCATGCTGCTCACGGGGCACAACCTCAATCCCCGCGCGTGGCGTCTCGATCTGGAAAACGCTCTTTTGATCCATGACCCGCAACGATTGCTCGCCGCGCAGAATCGGGCCGAGATACAGCGAATCACGGCACATGCGAGGCGGATCGACCATTACGAGGAAATCGAAACGACCGATACCTACCCGCCCCCGGTACGGCGCCTGATCCGCCGGCTCGCGCGGATACGGATAGACCGGTTGTTGAACCAGATCCTCTGATTCGCGCCGGCGGCGCGTGTCGTCCCCGATCCCTCCTGAAGCGCGTTTTCGAAACGCATGACCGATTCGCTCTCAAAGGCCGAAGCCCTCCCCGACCCCCACGAGCGTCAAGACGCCGAGCACCGCGAAAATCCCGGCCGCGACAGCGTGAACGACGCGCGTCGGAATCCTGTGCGCGAGCCGGTCACCGAGAAGCACCGCGGGCACATTGGCAATCATCATGCCCAGCGTCGTCCCCGCGACGACCGCCAACAACGCGTGATATTGCGCCGCGAGCGCCACGGTGGCAATCTGTGTCTTGTCGCCGATCTCAGCAA
>JAIRZC010000083.1 GCA_031267455.1 Accumulibacter sp.
CCAGGGTTTTGTCCAGCAGGCGATGGTACTGGGGGCCTGTCCCGCGGGCAATGAGTTGTGTATGGCAGGCGAAACGGTCGTGAAGATCGAGAGCCCCCTCCCGGTCGATTTTACCGCCAACGCCGGCTGGTACGTGGATTTCCCAGTCCTGGGAGAACGCATCAACGTGGAAATGAGTCTGGTGCGGAACATACTGTCGGTTACGACGAATACGCCAAAAATCGCCGCCTGTGTCCCGATCGGCGAAAGTCATCGCTACTTCCTCGATTATAAGACGGGTGTCGCAATAGCCTCTGACGGTGTTGCCGGCATCAACGCCGGGAACAACTTCAGCAATACAGGCAAGCCCTTCATCGATGCGAAAGGAACACTCCATTTCATGAAGAAATGCGACGGAATCAATTGCGAAGTAGTAGAAAGTCCTCCTAACAAGGTACCTGGGCTGGGAACCCGCCGCACTTCGTGGAGAGAACTCGTTTCCGAATAAAGAAGGCCGCCGCCCTTTTCGGGGCGGCCTTCGCCCAAAGGGGCGTCAGTTTGTTGCAGTAGTAATAGTAGTGGTAGTGAGAATGAGCGTGGTTTGCCGGGTGCGATGCGGTCCTTCAGCTTCAGGATCACATCGCTCCCGGATTTTATTTGCGCGGCGCTTTTAAGCGCGCAACGGACCTTGCGCGCGATGGAAAAACCCGGCGAACTTGCCATTGAATAGCGAGAATGGAAGAAATCAGGGTTCAACGACGATTTCCGGGTTTAAAATCCCAATCTGGAATTTGAAATGGACGGACGCGACATGAACGCGGTTTTTACGAATTTCTCGCGATTCTTCGGACGGCTTTCGGTGCGGCAGATTTTTTCCGCGCTGGCCGTATCGCCGCTCGGCATCCTCGGAGCGGGGGTGATACTCGGCGAACTGGTGCATCTGAAAGTGTGCTATCTGTGCAATTTCCAGCGCTTCATGTATCTGGTGATGGCGTTTTTTGCCCTGTGGGGCGTTCTTCTCCCCCGCGCGTACCGCCTCTTTGGCGGTCTTTATGCGTTGACGGCGCTCGTCGGCGCCGGGACGGCGATTTATCAGAGCTGGATGCAGTTTGCGCCGGACACGGTGGCCGAATGCGGTTTCGGCGACCCGACGCTGATCGAGCGTACCGTCGACTGGCTGAGCCTGCAATGGCCGACCCTCTTCATGGTGACCGGCCTGTGCGCCGAAAAGGATTGGATTTTCCTCGGCCTTACGCTCGCCAATTGGTCGACGCTCGTTTTTCTTTCCTTTTTCGCGGCGCTTTTCTGGCTGCTGCTCTGTTATCGCCCGAAAAACGCGTGAGCGCGAGCGTCCGGCCGGAGAGCGAAATCGCGCGCGCGCGCGGCGAGATTTCTTTTCGTCTCCCGCTTGATCGCCGGGTATTCCGGGACGACGTTGGCGGGTGCGCGCTCGCGGCGGCTGGTGTCGATTTCGTCGATCCGATGCTCAGGCGCCGTTTGAGCCCGCTCGCGAAATTGACGCTCTCGTCCGCGTTCGAATGCTCGAAGGGCGTTTCCGGCGTTCGCCTCGTTTACGCCTCGCGCCACGGCGAGATCGCAAGGACGGTCGCGATGCTGGAAGACATCGCCCAGGGAGAAGCGGTTTCACCCGCCAGGTTCAGTCTTTCGGTGCTCAATGCCTCCGCGGGGCTGTTTTCCCTGATTTCCGGCAATCCCGAACCGGCGACGGCGATTTCAGCGGGCCGTTCGAGCTTCGGCTACGGGCTGGTCGAGGCGGCGCTGCGTTTCGCGGAGGATGCTTCCCGGCCCGTTCTTTACGTCTATTCCGACGAGCCGCTCCCGACGATTTATGGAAAAAGTCACGCGGAAGAGGGCGCCTCGCGTGTCGCGTTGGCGCTCCTTATTGGGGATATGGCCGAAACGGCGCTGCATTGTTCCGTATTGCCCACGGCTCGCCCGGCGAGCGCCGAACCTCAGTTTCGCGCGTTTTTGCGCTGTTTCGAAGAGGGCGCTTCAAACTGGAGCGACGGAGACACACCCTGGCACTGGCGGAGACCGAACAGCCAGGCGAATGAAGTCCCCGCGCGCCCTGAAAAAACCGGCGCGGGGAAGAGCGATTTGGGAATCTAACCGATAAAAAAGCCGTGAGTTCCCGACTCAACTACGGCTGGCGCCTCCTGGCGACGGGTTTTTGCTTTTCTGTCTTTGGTCTTGGGGGGATGCTCCTTTGGACATTCGTTTTTCCCGTTCTGCGTCTTTTTTCCCACGACCTGCGTCGGGACAGAATACGTATCGCGATCCACAAGTCGTTCGGCATCTTTTTGCGCTTGATGGAAGGCGTTGGAATCATGAAAATGCGGGTCGACGGCGCGCGGATGTTGGGCGAGTGCCGGCAAGCGCTCGTACTTGCCAATCATCCGACATTGATCGACGTCGTCGCGCTGATTTCGCTGATGCCTCGCGCCGGTTGCGTGGTCAAGCAGTCCTTGTGGAAAAACCCTTTCCTGGGCGGCGTCGTCCGGGCAGCGGGTTATATCGGCAACCTGGATTCGGATCGCCTGATCGACGATTGCGCGGACGAAATCCTGGCGGGAAGGCCGATGCTCGTTTTTCCGGAAGGAACGCGCTCGATCGATGGTATCCTATCTCGTTTTCAGCGCGGCGCGGCGTATGTCGCGCTGAAAAGCGGGATGCCGATCGTGCCTGTTTTGATCGATTGCGATCCGTCGACGCTGACGAAACGCGAAAAGTGGTACCAAATCCCGAGCCGCCGTTTCGAGTATCGGCTCAGGGTACTGGATCCCATCGATATGGGTCCTTGGGTCGATGCGAAAGCGTCCCGGACGATCGCGGCGCGTCAACTGACACGAGCGCTTGAAGATCATTTCAGCCGGGAACTTGAAAAATGGAAACCTTGAAAAACGAAATCAGGAAGCTCATCGTCGATTCGCTGGCGCTGGAAGACGTGACCCCCGACGACATCGGGGACGACCTTCCGCTTTTCGGCGACGACGGGCTCGGCCTCGATTCCATTGACGCGCTCGAACTCGGCGTCGCGTTGCGGAAGAAATACGGGTTGCGCATCGACTCCAATGATTCCGGAACACGCGAGCATTTCGCCTCGGTGGACAATTTGGTGAAATTCATCCAGAAGAGCAACGGATAAAATTTTGAATCGCGTCGAAGATTTGCAAGGCCAGCGGAGGATGGACATGACAGACGAAGAGATTCTGGAAAAAATCAGGGAAATCATATCGGAATCTTTCGAAATCGCTCCGGAGGCAATTTTGCCCGAAGCGAGGCTTTTCGAAGACCTCGATCTCGACAGTATCGACGCCGTTGATCTGGCGATCCGGGTCCAGGAAATGACCG
>JAIRZC010000091.1 GCA_031267455.1 Accumulibacter sp.
TTCCTGGCTTTACCATTACTCGATTTCCGGGAGCGAAGCTTCCGCGCGCCGTATCGCTGCGCTTCGTCACGGCCGTATTCGCGGCGGCTTTGATGGCGCCGCCGGGTTTCGCGGCGGAAGTCCTGACGGACCAGAACGGACGCGAAGTGAGATGCCCGGAAAGAGTCGGGCGTCTCGTGACGCTCACGATTCCCGCCGCGTCGATGGCGGTCGCGCTCGATCAGGCGACGGAACGCCTGATCGGAATGCACCCGTCTTCACGCATGGACTTTACCGACGGCCTGATCGGGCGGCTTTTCCCCGAAGCGAAAAACATCCGCGTCGATATGACGGGCGAGGGCTTCGCGCCGAACGTCGAAGCGCTGCTTTCGGCGCGTCCCGACCTCGTCATCCAGTGGGGCGACCGGGGGGACGCCATCGTCGCTCCGATCGTCGGCGTCGGTCTGCCCGTCCTGAGCCTGCGTTACGGAGAAAGCGAACTCGCGGCGGGGTGGATCGATTTGATGGGACGGTGCATTTCCGGACGCGAAGCGCGCGGAGAGGCGCTTGCCCGGGATTTTTTCATCGTCCGCGACGAAATCGCCAAAGCCGCCGCGTCCATTCCCGAGATAAAACGCCCGAAAGTCGTTTATCTGTATCGCGCGCAGGGAAATGCTTTCCAGGTGGCCGGAAACCGTACCGGGATGGATTCGGATATCCGCCTCGCCGGAGGGATCAATGTCGCCGCCGATGTCCCGGGGTTCGCGGCGGTCGGCGCGGAGCAGTTGCTCGCGTGGGCGCCGGACGTCGTTCTGCTCAATAATTTCGAAAAAGGCGCGCGCCCCGCGCTGATTTTCGACAACACGCTGCTCGCCGCGCTGCCGGCCGTGAGGGAAAAGCGCGTTTATCTTTATCCTCTTGGCGGCTTTCGCTGGGATCCGCCGAGCCATGAGACGCCACTCGCGTGGCGTTGGCTGCTCGCGCTCTTTCACCCCGACGCGCGCCTGCCCTCGCTGCGCGAAAAAATGACCGACCGTTACCGCGTCTTTTATGGACGCGCGGTGACATCCGACGACATCGACCTCGTCCTGCGCATGGAGGAGAACGGCGAAAGCCGTCATTACCGGGAAAGATTCGGGCGCTGAAAAAACGGCGTGGCCCTTCTTCAGTGAAGCCGAAAAATCCGGGATAATCCCGAGGCAAATTCGCGCGTCGCGCGGAGGCTGCGGCGCTTCGACGGGAGAGAGCATGAAACCCCAATTTTTTGGCGTCCAGGGAGGCGGGATCGCCGTTTTCTTCCTGGGATTTGCGTTCGGCGCGTTCGCGGCGCCGGAGGGCGCATCGACGACTTTCAGGGACCAGAACGACCGTGAGGTGACGATACCGGAAAAAGTCGGGCGCGTGGCGACGCTCGTCATTCCGGCCGCGTCGATGGTCATCGCGATCGACCAGGGACCGCGACGGCTGGTTGGAATCCATCCGGCGTCGCGCCAGGAAATCGCCGACGGGATGCTCGGTCGTTTTTTCCCCGACGCGAAAAAGATACGCGCCGACGTGGCGGGCGAGGGTTTCGCGCCGAATGTCGAGGCGCTGCTCGCCTCGCGAGCCGACCTCGTCGTCCAATGGGGCGATCGGGGAGATGCCGTCATCGACCCGCTCGTCAGTGTCGGGCTTCCGGTGCTGACGCTTTCGAGCGCGGGCGGCGGCGAGATCGCCGCCGAGTGGCTGCGCGTCCTGGGGCGAGGACTCACCGGGCGGCAAGCGCGCGCGAATGCGCTCGCCGAAGATTTTCTCGAAACACGCGACAGGATCGTGAAAGCCGTCGCGCAAATCCCCGAATCGCGCCGTCCAAGGGTCGTCTATCTCTATCGCAGGCAGGGCAACGCCTTCCAGGTCGCGGGGGGAAAGACGACGGTCGACTCGGACATACGCCTGGCCGGCGGGATCAACCCCGCGTCGCATTTGAACGCTTACGCGCCGGTTGGCGCCGAGCAGGTGCTCGCGTGGGCGCCGGATATCCTCCTTCTTGGCAATTTCGACAGGGACTTGAAACCCTCGTTCTTTTTCGGCAACGACGTGTTCGATTCCATCCCCGCCGTGAAAGAAAAGCGCGTCTATCTCTATCCGCAAGGCGGATTCCGTTGGGACCCGCCGAGCCAGGAGACACCGCTCGCGTGGCGCTGGCTGTTCGCGCTGTTTCACCCGGACGCGCCCTCGGAAGCGCTGCGCGACAGGATCGCCGAAAGCTATCGGAGCCTTTACGCCCATTCGCCCGATTCGATCGAAATCGATATAATTCTGAGAATGATTGACAACAACGATAGCCTGAATTATCCTGAAAAGTTCAGTCGCTGAAAAAACGAGGGGGAGAAAGTGAATCTGGAAAGCCGACGCCGCGACATTCCCGCGCGGTCTTCGGGCGCGCGTCAAGCGGCCGAAAAAGAGGCCGGCGCGGGGAAACCGATCCGCAAGATCGCTTTTTACGGGAAAGGCGGGATCGGCAAGTCGACGACCGTTTCCAACCTTTCCGCCGCGCTTGCGCAAAGGGGTCTGCGCGTCATGCAGATCGGCTGCGATCCGAAGGCCGATTCGACGAAAACGCTGACCTCCGGCCAGATCGTTCCGTCGGTACTCGATGTTTTGCGCGACAATCTCGCCTCGCGTCTCGAAGACATCGTTTTCGAGGGCTATCACGGTATTTTCTGCGTCGAGGCCGGCGGTCCGCAGCCGGGGATCGGGTGCGCGGGCCGCGCGATCATCACCGCGTTCAACCGTCTCGAAGAGCTGGACGCCTACGAAAAACTCAAGCCGGACATCGTCCTGTTCGATGTCCTGGGCGACGTCGTCTGCGGCGGTTTTGCAATGCCGATGCGCTACGGCTACGCGGACGAGGTTGCGATCGTCAGTTCCGGCGAAATGATGGCTCTGTACGCGGCGCACAATATCGCGCGGGCGCTGGACAATTTTTCGTCGCGGGGTTACGCGAAACTGGCCGGGATCGTCCAGAACTCCCGCAGCATTGCGAATGAGGACGCGCTCGTCCGCCAGGCGGCGGAAGAACTCAAGACACGTGTCGTCGGGATCATCCCGCGCTCCGGTCTCGTCCATGCGGCGGAGAGCGTCGGGAAAACCGTCGTCGAATGTTTCCCGGATTCGCCGCAAGCCGCCGTTTATGCTGAACTGTCGCATTTCTTCCATCCCGACCCGGCGCGTCGGGAGGCGGTCTGCTGATGCGCGATCAGCCCATTCGTTTTCTTTCCGGATTCGCTCGAAGGAGCATGCTTATCGGTTCGGGAGCGCCCGAAGAGTTGCTCGGCGGGGACGCGTCGTCGGGCTGTCTCCATTATTGCGCGCCGACGCACGGCGGCTGGGGCGTGATCCGCGCCGCGTTGCTCGTTCCGGAGATGTATATGCTTTTCGTCTGTCCCGAGGCCTGTGGGCGACACGGGTCGATTGCCGCCTGCGAGCATGGCGGCAAGGATCGCGTCGGTTATCTCTGCCTCGAGGAGGACGAAATCGCGATGGGGCGCTACGAGCAGAGCCTGCGCGACGCGGTGCCTGTCCTCATGGAGAGGCTGAAGATTCGTCCGAGGGCTTTTTTGATCGTCGTTTCGTGCATCGACGACCTTTTGGGGACGGATTACGAGCAGATGCTTGCCGATTTCGAGGAAGAATTCCGTATTCCTTTTAGCATCGGGCGAATGAACCCCATTTCGCTTGATGGAAAGCTCCCGCCGGGAAAGCGCATCCAGCGCGATATGTACGATTTCATAAAAAAGCCGGCGGAGCGCGACGACAGTGTCTGCCTCCTCGGCGCGTTCCAGCCGATCGATGAGGATTCCGAGATACGCGAGTTTCTGCGCGCCAACGGTTTGCCGTCGCTCCTGCATATCTCCGAGTGCGGGAATTTCGATGATTACCAGAAGCTTGGCCGCGCGCGGCTGAATCTCGTTGTCCGCCCCGAAGGAACCGAGGCCGCGAAAAACCTGCGGGAAAAAAACGGAACGCCCTTTATCTTTGCGCCCGTTGCTTTCAGCGAATCGGCAATCCGCGAACGTTACGCGAAAATCGGCGATTTCCTCGAAAGCCCATTTCCCTGCGACGCGGCAATCGCCCGGCGGAAAGAGGCCGAAAAGCGCGTACTTGCCAAAGTCGGGCAAAAGACGATCGCGATAGACAACAGCGCGACATGTAGTCCTTTCGACCTCGCGCGCGCATTGTGCGAAGCAGGGTTCAACGTATCCGAAATCTTCACGCAGAAACTGCCGGCCTTCGACCGCCCCGCCTACAACTGGCTCGCTGAGAACGCGCCCGGCATCCGCGTGACCTCGCCCGAGCATCACAGCAACAGCTGGCTTCGCGCGGACGAGCCTACGGCCGACATAGCGATCGGTTTCACCGCGGCCTACCTTTCGCGCGCGCCCGGCGTCGTTCCGACGGCTTTCGATGAGGGCATGTACGGGCATCATGGCCTGCGCATGCTGCTCGGGTGCATCGAACGCGCCGTCGAGGGGCTGGCTCATGAAAGCCTCGAAACGATGGTGCGCGAATACGGTCTCGTCGTTTGAGGAGAGTTTCCCTTGAGTTATCTTTTTCAGTACCTTCCTCCGTTCGCCGCCGATTATTCCGGCGTCGCGTCCGCGTTGCACGACCTCGGCGGCCTTGTCGTGATCCACGACGCGTCGGGGTGCACCGGGAGTTTCACGGGCTACGACGAGCCGCGCTGGTTTTCGGGGAAATCGAGCGTTTATTGTTCCGGACTGCGCGAATTCGACGCGATCGCCGGGAATGACGACCGACTGCTCGGAAATATTCGCAGCGCTGTCGATGCCAGGGACTTCAATTTTGCCGCGCTCATCGGAAGCCCTGTTCCGATGCTCGTCGGATTCGATTTCGACGGCTTTGCGCGAATGGGCGAAGCCGAACTTCATCTTCCGTTCTTCGGTTTTCCGATGACCGGGTTCGCGCGGTACGAGCGGGGTTTGTCGGCGGCGTTTCTCGCGCTTGCCGAACGTTTCGTCGAAGACCCCCGGTGCCTTCCTGTGGGCGCGAACATCCTCGGCGTGTCCCCGCTCGATAATTTCGACGCAAAAGCCGTCGAAATTATCGCGGCTTTCCTTGAAAAAAATGGTTTCCCGGTCGTCTCTGTCTGGGGGCAGGGTGACGAATGGCGGTCGATTCCGAAAGCCGCCCGCGCGAAAATCAATTTCGTTGCCGCTGCGTCCGCGTTGCCGCTCGCCGAATACATGGAAAACCGATGGGGCATTCCCTACGTCGCGGGTTTGCCGCTCGGAGCAAAAACCGAGGCGGAACTCGAAAACCGGATGAGACATCGGCTCGATGCGCGATCTCGGCTGCCTCGTCGCGGCGACCAGGGCGCCGCGACGATCTTCCTGATCGGCGAACAGTTCCGGATGAATGCCCTCCGGGCGGAATTATTGGAACGCCATCCGCTTCTCGAAGCGATGGTCGGCAGTTTCTTTGCGTGGGACCTGTCTTTCGCGGACGAGGGCGATTGTTTCATTTCGAACGAGGCCGAAGCGATCCGGCATCTCGCGCAAGGGGATTTCGACCTCGTCGTCGGCGACCCGCTGCTGCGCGAATTGATGCCCGATTCGTCGGAGAAACATTTCGTCGCGGAAGCGCATTACGCGATTTCGGCGCGCCTGTACCGCGAGCATGTTCTTTCGCGGCGCTTCGGTTCCGCGCTCGCCGACTTCCTTGACGAAATCGCCGAACGCGCATTCATTGCGCGCGCCTGCCGAAGCGAGCGCCTTTCCGCATGACGTCCGGGACGCGCGGCAGAACGGGCGCCTGCCTTTTGCTCGCGATCCTGCTCTCTTCGGTACTGGTCTCGCTCTCGCTGGGGCGCTTTGGAATCCCGCTGAAAACGGTCGCGGGGATCCTTCTGGAGCCGCTTTTCGACATCCAGGCTTTCTGGAGCCATACCGAAGCCCAAGTCGTCTGGGCGGTGCGTTCTCCCCGCGTTGCCCTTGCGGCCGTCGTCGGCGCCGGACTCGCGCTCGCCGGCGCTTCGCTCCAGAGTCTTTTCCGGAATCCGCTCGCCGACCCGCAAATCCTCGGCGTCTCTTCGGGCGCCGCGCTCGGCGGCGTTATTGGCATCCTGGTCGCCGGAACCGGCTGGCCGGCGATCAGCGGCTCCTTCGCGGGCGGAATCGCCTCGCTCGCGTTTGTTTTCTGGCTCGCCGGCGGAACGGGCGCGGGGCGCGGCAGCGCGGTGATGCTCGTCCTTGCCGGACTCGTCGTTGGCGCTGTCGGCGCGGCCGGAATCGCGCTCGTGAAATACGCGGCCGATCCC
>JAIRZC010000125.1 GCA_031267455.1 Accumulibacter sp.
GAAATTTCCGTCGCGCTTGAAGCATACCGCCTCGGCAAACTGGCTTCACGTCGCGCTCGATGTTCGAAACCCGCCTCGGGAAGGCTTGGGTCTTTACGGCAGCGGCGTCTTCGTCCTTAATCCGCCCTGGACTTTGCGTGACGCGCTCGACGAGGCGATGCCCTGGCTCGTCGAAACGCTCGCCGTGGATCAGGGCGCGGGCTTTGCGCTCGAATCCGGCGACGCGGCGCGGGAATGATTCAACCTGGAAACCGCGGTTGTCCCTATGTTACCCATTGAGGCTGTGTGAGGACAGGCGTTTTTTCAATCGCGCGCAAGGGGTGATCCCGTTACGTACCCGCACCGCTCCACGGTTCTCTGGCGGCGTTGCTCCTTCTTGCAGGCATGAGACTGCCGCGTCGTTGCACCTTGCCCGCCCACTGCGGGACAACTCGCGGGTAGGTCCAACGGCGGTTTCCAGGTTCAATCCTGCTTGAATTCAGTGTATTTTCTGCTGGACCCGCGGCTTTTTTCGACTGGGTATTTCAGGGCGTTTTTCCCGATCTTTGCCCATGTGGCTTTACCGAGGTCGATTCCGGCTTTTTCGGCGAGCAGGATCAGATAGATCAGAATGTCGGCGCATTCGTCGCCGAGCGCTTCGCTTCCCTTCGCATCGACGGACATCGCCGCGACTTCCTCGTCGTTTTTCCACTGCGTGAGTTCGAGTAGTTCCGCCGCTTCGAGGTTCAGCGAGACGATCAGGTTCCGCAAGGTATGGAAGCGGCTCCAATCCCGCGCATCGCGAAATTGGAGCACGGCATGTCTTATTTCGTCCAACGGCACGGCGGCGCGGCTTCAGGAGAAGAAACGCGCCTTGGTTTCCGCCGGAAGAGTCATTCCCGTCGCGTTGGCGCGCGCAAGCAACTCCCAGTAATAGCGGTACGAGGCACGGTCGTGCAACAGGCCCTTGTGTGAAATCGGCCCCCACGAGTTGTTCTGCGCGGCGATCAGAATTTCCGTCGCCATTTCGACTTCGGAAAAGTCCGGGCGCATCGCTTCGACGATCGGGATGATCTGGTTGGGGTGGATGCTCCACATCCGCAGGCAGCCGAACTCGTTTTTCGCGCGGAGCGCGTCGTTCCGGATGAAATCGATATCTTGCAACTCGGTTGTAACGTTGTGCGTTGGAACGACGCCATGCGCGAGCGCCGCGTTCGTGATTTCGGCCTTGGCGCGCGCGATCAGCGGGTGGTCGAATTGTCCCGGACTCTTCATCGCCGATCCGGGAATCGCGCCGTGATGCTCGGAAACGAAGTCCATCAGCCCGAAATCGATCGATTCGACGCCGGGGAGAGCGGCGATCCCCCATACATCGTGCAGCGCGCCCAGCGTTTCGATCAGGACATGGACGGGGATTTCACGCCCGATGCCCGCCGCCGATTCGATTCTGCGAAGCCCTTCGATCTGTATTTGCGCGTCCGCGACGCTGCGCGGCTTGGGAAGCATGATGAAGGGGATGCGGCTGCCCGCTTTCGGGATCAGGATTTCGAGGTCTTTTTCCCAATGGGGGTGTGTCACGTCGTGAATCCGGGCGGCGACGCGGCCGAAACGGTTTTCGGAATCCATGATCAGCGCGGCGCACATTTCCGCGTGCTCCTTTTCCGCGCCTGCGCGGGCGCCGTCCTCGCAGTCGCAGGTGATGTCAAAGACCGGCCCGATTTCGCCCTGGAACTGCATTGCCTTTCTCAGGAACTTTTCCGAACCGGCGTAGTGGTCGACGACGGGAAGAATCGGGAAGGGTTTTTCGCCGGGGAAGAGAACAGAAGCTGGATGTTGCATGGAAAACTCCTTTATTCGTTGACTTTATGCGCCATGTATGATGATACGGCGCAAGCGCGGAAACAATTGTTTTATCGACAAGTCGGAATTCGCGATCGGCGAACGCTCATTCCGTTTCCAAATCGTCGGCAACAAAAAAACAACCCACAGGCAATGCGGGCGCGCGCAAAGCGAAGTCGAGGCGGCGGACGACGATTTGGAAATGAAATAGGACTGGAAAGCATTTTACTATGCGATCATGAAAAAAAAGCCGTGGAGAACACGGCTTTTTTGGAAAGCTTGCCCGGACGCGCGGGATCAGAGAAGATGTTTGATCATCGCCGCTTCCTTGCGCAGCTCGTTGAGCGACGTATCGAGTTTCGCGCGCGAAAACTCGTCGATTTCAAGCCCCTGGACGATTTTGTAATTTCCGTTTCTGCATTCGCATGGGAAGCCGAAGATGTAGCCTTCTTCGATGCCGTAGGAACCATCGCTCGGAACGCCCATCGTCACCCAGTCGTCGGAGCCGAGGACCCAGTCGCGAACGTGATTTAGCGCGGCGTTCGCGGCGGATGCCGCCGAAGAGAGGCCGCCGCGCGCATTGATGATGACCGAGCCGCGTTTCGCGATCGTGGGGACGAAATAATCGAGTTTCCACGCGGGGTTGCCGATCAGCTTTTCGACGGACTCGCCGTTTGATACGCAACGGCGGTAATCGGCGTACATCGTGTCGGAGTGGTTGCCCCAGACGGCGAATTTCCTGAAACTCTCGATCGGGCGGCCGGTCTTCGCCGAAAGCTGCCAGAGCGAGCGGTTGTAATCGAGACGCAACATCGACTGGATGTTCGCGGGGTCGATGCGGCCGACCTTTTTGGCGGCATTTCGGGCGATATAGGCATTGGTGTTGCAGGGGTTTCCGACGGTGAGCACTTTGACGGCGGGATTCGCGTTTTCGGCGATCGCCTTGCCATGTACGGCGAATATTTCGCCGTTGACCGTGAGGAGCGCGGCGCGATCCATCCCCGCCCCGCGCGGCCTCGAGCCGAGCAGGATGCAGATTTCGGCGTCCTTGAAACCTTCGTTCGGGTCGGCCGTCATGAACATCCCGGCGAGCGTCGGGTAGGCGCAGTCTTCCAGCTCCATCATGACGCCTTTCGTCGCGGGAAGCATTTCGGGCAGTTCGAGTAACTGGAGGATCAGAGGTTGGTCTTTCCCGAGCATTTCTCCCGACGCGATGCGGTAAAGCAGGTTGTAGGCGATCTTGCCAGCGGCGCCGCTCACCGCGACGCGAATAGGCGTTTTGGACATTTTTTACTCCTATGAATGAGAGAAGAGATGCGGATTCACGTCCGCATCATAGGCGGCTTCGCCGCATGGGTCAAATGAGCGATACAGGACAATCGCCGGGGCGCTTTCCGTTGCCTTGGGCGCTTCGTCCTCGCGAGGGTTTGGAATCGACCCTCGTCATTCTGAGCGAAGGCTTGGAATCCAGAAATGTATTTTTCGGCGTGAAACGCCGCATTCTTTGATTTCACCGCCCTTCGGGCTGGATTCCAAGTCTGCGCTTGGAATGACGGGGATGGGTGAGGGGATCGTGAATCTGCGCAGGCATTTGCTGTCCACGCACCACCTCCCCCCAAGGGGGTGAAGGGACAGCAGCGGCCTTCGGGAGCTTTGGCGTTTTCAGTCCATGTCCTTCCCGCGAGCCACTGTGGGGCTTGCCGGATACGCGGCGATGCGTGTTAGAATACATATCGTGTAAATGACTTTATTCCCCGGAGGATGTCATGCAACAACCGTACCAAGTCGCAACCCAAGCTCAATCGACGCTGACGCGGCAGAACAGGGTTCTGCGAAATACTTACTTCCTGCTCGCGATTTCCATGCTGCCGACCATCGGCGGCGCGGCTCTCGGTATGGCGTTTGGCTCGCGCTTCATAAGCCTGTTCGTCTATCACCCGATCCTTTCTGCCGTGGTCTTTTTCGGAATTTCCTGGGGGCTTATCTGGGGGATCCAACGCACGAAAGAAAGCGCGATGGGCGTCGCTCTTCTTTTGTTGTTTACCTTTTTCATTGGGTTGATGCTCACGCCGATTCTTTCGTTCGCGCTCGCGCTTTCCAACGGCGCGCAACTCATCGGCGCCGCCGCTGGTGGAACGGCTTCGATTTTCCTGGTGATGGCAGGCGTCGCGACGGTGACCAAAAAAGACTTCGGCTTTCTGGGCAAGTTTCTGACGGTCGGCCTTATCGTCCTTTTCATAGCGCTCGTGGCCAATATGTTCTTTCGCATTCCCGCGCTGTATCTGGCGCTTTCGGTTGCGTGCGTCGCGCTGTTTTCCCTGTTCATTCTGTACGATGTCAGCCGCGTGATCAATGGCGGCGAAACAAACTACATCACGGCGACGCTGTCGATTTACCTCGACATCTATAATGTTTT
>JAIRZC010000169.1 GCA_031267455.1 Accumulibacter sp.
GCATCTATGATGATTGCCATATTATTATTCGATGACTCACTTTCCGGCGGTATTCCCTACTTTTTGCAAGAGTAGCATGTTTTCAAGGCCCAAATCGCACAATCCATCCAAACGAACACACCGGACGCAAAAAACGCCCAAGCGCGATTCTTTGGCATGGGCGCGCGCCAATATCCTTCCTCCCATGGGGAAGAAAATTTCCGACAGTGGCATTTCTTCCATTGATTGCGGGGAACCCGCGTCTTTTCCGCGGATAAGTTTTAATCCACCGCTCGATAAACTTCAAGGAACTTTCGCTCGGTTTGCGCGTTTTTTGCCCGATCCGGAAAAAAATCAGGCCAATACGCGCAAGACGAACGCAAAACAGCGACTCAACCCTTCGAAATCAGGCATAATTCCCTCCCGCGCGGGCGTGCTGAAAAACGAGGCATGAGGCTTCGAGCCGCCCTTTGGCGACGGAGTTTAAAGCCGAGTCAATTTACGTAAAATGTTTCAATCCACGCCCTGACCTAAGCGATACCGCATGGAAGGGGGAATCCGTCTCCCCTGCGTGGTTATTCCTCTGAAGGGGGAGGTTTCCAACCAGAGTGTGTTTTAGATGAAAACGCCCATCGATCTCCTCATCGAAGCGCGGTGGATACTGCCGGTCGAGCCGCATCGCGCGACCCTCGAAAATCACGCGGTGGCCATCGACAAGGGCAAGATTGTTGCAATTTTGCGACAATCCGATGCCGCGTCCCGTTTCGTTCCCGTCCAGACACAGGCGCTCGCGCGCCACATCCTGATCCCGGGCCTCGTCAACCTTCATACACACGCGGCGATGTCACTCTTGAGAGGCATCGCCGACGACCTGCCCCTTCAGAAATGGTTGAACGAGTATATCTGGCCCACCGAGGCGAAACACGTTTCCGAAAGCTTCGTTTACGACGGGACGACGCTGGCCTGCGCCGAGATGCTGCTCGGAGGCACGACCTGCTTTAGCGATATGTATTTCTTTCCGAAGGAAGCCGCCCTTGCCGCAATCAGGCTCGGGATGCGCGCCGCGATCGGCCTTTTGGTCTTCGACTTCCCTTCGTCCTACGCGGCCGACGCCGACGATTACCTGAGCAAGAACATGCAAACGCGCGACGAATTGAAAAACGAGCCCCTGCTCAGTTTTTGCCTTGCGCCGCATTCGCCCTATACGGTCAGCGATCGGACATTCACTCGCGTGCTGACGCTCGCGGAGCAATGCGACCTGCCCATCCACCTGCATCTGCACGAAACCCTCCAGGAAATGGAAAACAGCCTGCGGCAGTTCGGCGTCCGCCCCATCGAAAGACTGCGCCGCCTCGGTCTGCTCGGTCCAGGGCTGATCGCCGTTCACGGCGTTCACCTCGATTCCAACGAAATCGCGCTTCTCGCGCAATACGGTTGTTCCGTCGCGCACTGCCCGAGTTCGAATCTAAAGCTCGCGAGCGGAATCGCGCCGGTTGCGGCCCTTGCGGACAGGGGCGTCAACATCGGCATTGGAACCGACAGCGCCGCGAGTAACAACCGACTCGACATCCTGGAAGAAATGCGCCTGGCCAGTCTGCTGGCAAAGGGATCGACCGGAAACGCCGAGGCCATCGACGCCCATCAGGCCCTGCGCATGGCAACCCTCGGCGGAGCGCGCGCCCTCGGACTCGAAGAGAAAATCGGCTCGATTTCGATCGGGAAAGCCGCCGATCTTTGTGCCATCCGCATTGACGACCCGCGTTTGCTTCCCTATTATGACCCTGCGTCCCTGCTCGTCTATTCGGCGGGCCGGGAATTCGTCAGCGATGTCTGGGTCGCGGGGAAAAAACGTGTCGAAAACGGGCATTTGCTCGGCGTCAACGAAATCGAGTTGATAAATTCGGTCTCTTTATGGCAAAATCGACTTTATTCAAGCCGCACCCCCTAGTTTTTTTGCGCATTGCCCATTAACATTTCGAATCGACAATAAAGATACCCGCAGTCTTTACTCAAATTTAACTGAAGAGGAATATTCGATGAAAACATTGAAACACTCCCTGGTGGCCATCCTGGCCACTACCCTTGGCCTTTGCGCTTCGTTTGCGCATGCGCAAACGCGCGTATACGCAATCGACCAGCGCGGAGCCGTCGTCAAGAGCGGCACGGGGCTGTGCTGGCGCACCGGTTACTGGACGCCGGCAGCGGCGGCTCAGGATGCGGCCGGTTGCGAATGCGACAAGGACCTCATCCCGCGCAACGTTTGCGAACAGACCCCCGCGGCGCAACCCAGAGCGACGATCGCAGATGAAAAAGTGACACTGGCCGCCGACGCGCTTTTCGATTTTGGCAAAGCGGACCTGCGTCCTGAAGGCAAAGCCGCTCTCGACAATATCGTCGCCAAGTCGCAAAGCCTCGTCCTGGAAGTCGTAATCGCCGTCGGTCACGCCGACCGCATCGGAAGCGCCGCGGCAAACCAACGGCTTTCCGAACGCCGCGCCGCCTCGGTCAAGTCCTATCTCCTCGGCAAGGGTATTCCGGCCAACCGCATTTACACTGAAGGCAAGGGCAGCCAACAACCGGTGACCAAAGCCGGAGAATGCGCCGGCGCGAAGAGCTCCAAGGTCGTCGCCTGTCTGCAACCTGATCGCCGCGTCGATATCGAAATCATCGGAACCAAGAAGTAATCTTTCCGATTTTCTTGAAAAGCCCTGCTTTGGCGGGGCTTTTTTTATTCGTCGCATCGCCGGACAATTGCCTCATGTCCAATATCGATCCATCCGAACTCGACAAATTCAGCCGCGCCGCTCATCGCTGGTGGGACACGGGGAGCGAATTCGAGCCGCTTCACCGGATCGATCCGTTCCGCGTGGAGTGGATCGGGCGCCACCTGGAAATCAATGGGACGACTTTCCTCGATGTCGGCTGCGGCGGCGGAATCCTTTCGGAAAGCCTCGCGCGGCGCGGCGCAAAAGTGCTCGGCATCGATGTCTCCGAAAAGGTACTCGGCGTCGCCCGCCTCCACGGCATCGAAAGCGGATTGAAGGTCGATTACCGCGCGGTGCCGGTCGAAAATCTGGCCGCGGAAGAATCCGAGGCTTTCGACGCGGTCGCGTGCATGGAAATGCTCGAGCACGTTCCGGACCCGGAAAGCGTCGTCTCGGCGTGCGCAAAACTCGTCAAACCCGGCGGTCACCTCTTTTTCTCGACGATCGACCGTAACCTGACGGCCTATCTTTTCGCGATCGTCGGCGCGGAACGCATCCTTGGAATCCTCCCTCCGGGAACGCACGATTTCGCTCGTTTCATCCGCCCGTCGGAACTTATCCGCATGGCGAGGGAATCCCGCCTCGAAACGGACGATATCGCCGGTTTCGTTTATAACCCGGTGACGCGGAGATGCCAGGCGAGCGCGCGCGTCCGCCTCAACTACCTGCTTCACGCGCGGCGCAGGCCATGAATCCAGTCTCCGCCGAAGATGCGCGCGTCGATTCGGCCAAACCGGCCGACCTTTGCGCGATGGCCGACCTCCTGGCCGATCTGTTCGCGATGGAAAAGGATTTTCATCCGGAACGCGAAAAGCAGCTTGCCGGTCTGCGTCTCGTCCTCGAAAACCCGAAAATCGGGCGGCTTTTCGTCCTGCGCTCGAAGGATCGAGTCGTCGGCATGGCCAACGCGCTGATCACCGTCAGCACGGCGGAAGGCGGGAAAGTCGTTCTGCTCGAAGACGTGATCGTCGCAAAAAACCTACGGGGACAGCGCCTTGGACGCCTGTTGGTCGAAGCAGTCTGCGAATGGGCCACAGAACGCGGCTTTTCGCGCCTGACCCTGCTCGTCGACAAGACCAACGAAAACGCCCGCGCGTTTTACAAAAGCCTCGGCTTTGAGCTTTCCATGATGCGTGTCCTCCGAAAAAAACTCGCCTGACTCCCGGCATGGAGCGGAAAAAACGCCGCGCCGCGACACATCGCTATCTTTCGCCGCTCCGCGGAAATATCGACGCCCGTTTCATTTTATCGGCACGCAGGTACATATCCGGTTGCACCGGCATATACTCCCCCCATAACCGCCGCCGCCCGGCCTCACGGCGGGCTTCGGACGCGGTGGCGGCGTGTATCGCCCCGAAACGCAGTTACACGTGCACACGGCGCCCGGTGGCAAGGGCGAACCACAGGGCAAGAGATAACTTCGGCTTTCCACGCCCGTGTATTGAACGACGTTTACGTTTTTTTCCGAGGCTTCGGGATCGAAGAGCGCGCCGATGAAATCGGCCTTATCTTCTTCATCCGGCATCTTCCACAAGAGAATGCTTCCGTCTCTCGCGCCCGCCGCCAGAAACCGGCCGTCACGGCTGATCGCGAGAGGGCCGACCCTCGCGGAGAATCCCGTGAGTTCAAACATCGGCGCTTCGTAGGGCTTTTTCAGAAGATAAACCCTGCTGTCGGAAGCGGCCGCGAGCCATTTTGCGTCCGGACCAAAAGCCAGACCCTCGCGGTCGGACGGCATCTGGCGCATGTCGATAGCCTTGCGCTGCTCTCCGGAAGGAAGAGACCACACGCGCATCGCACGTGGTCCACGGCCCGCCAGAACGTTCCCCTCCGGGCTGAAAACGAGAAACTTCACCCTCTCTCGCGTTTTCCATTGCGCGAGCGTCTCGCCCGAAGGGAAAGCACGCAACTCGATGGAATCGGAAACGCCCGAAACGCAGGCAAGCATCTTGCCGTCCGGGCTGAACGCCACGGCGGAATAATTCCCTCCGGCTTTCGTTTCGAGATCGCCCCCAGGCAGGGCGCTGAATCGAAGCCCTTGGCGCTTCAGGACGACGGCAAGCGTTTTTCCATCCGGGCTCATCGCGATTGAAAGAATCGTCTCGGAATCGTAGGCGCGCAGCGTCTTGTGCGCCTTGTCGAAAGGCGATTTCCAGAATACGGTCACGCCGTCCGACATCCCTGAGAAAAGCGTCCCGCGCTCCGGAGCGAAAGCCAGCGAGAGAGCTTCCCTCTGCAACTTGTGCGTCTTTCGCGGCCGGCCTTCGGGAATCGACCAGAGCTTGAGCGTTTTATCTTCCGAGGTCGAGGCCAGCGTTTTTCCGTCCGGACTGAACGCGAGCGCCAGTACCGCGCGGAGATGCGCTTTCACGCCGCGCGCGCCATCCGCGCGCACGCTCTTATTCGGAGTAATCAGGGCACCGAGAACCTCACGCGGTTCGCGGCCGCTGGACCTTCCCCCCGCGAACGGCGTCCCGCAGCCCGACGAGAGCGCGGCAAGTGCCCCGGCGCCGACGGCCGAAGTCAGCAAAAAACCGCGCCGCCCCATCCGGCAATCCGTGTCGATTCCGCTGATCCCGTGCAGTTCGGGTTCTTCCCGGCCACCGTCGGAATACACTCTTTCCAGCTTAAATTTCGGAAGCCGCATTTTTTCGCTCATCGTCCGCCCCTCCTCCACCGCCGCGCCGGACAGCATGTCTTTATCGCGCACTCATTGAGTATATGCGCGTTCAACGTCCGCGTCAGCTTCCGCGCCGCCAGATCAAGCCGCCGCTATCCTTTATCTTGTTCAAAATCAGGTACTTCGTCAACTCCTGGGTAATCGCGCAGCGACCGGTCGGCTCGAAAGCGTCGACACACCCCGCGGCGCTCGCCTTGATCGCGCAGTCGCCCGCGCAATGCCATCTGCAAAAACATTCCCGGCAATGCAAAATCGTGTCGGCCGTGCGCGCAAGATATTTGTCGATCCGGGAGTGATCGATCTCGTAGCGTCCGCCCCGGTAACTTCCGACGATGAAGCGCGCGCTGAGCGGGTGCTCACTACCATAGGTTTCAAAACAGGTCGTGACCTCGCCATCCGCCGTCACGACGAGCGCCCGGCACGCCGCCAGGCAAAAGCGCTGCACGAGTACCTCGGGCCTCGCGCCCGAATAAAAGAGATCAACGCCGTGCCGCGCCGC
>JAIRZC010000206.1 GCA_031267455.1 Accumulibacter sp.
CCGGAAAGCGGCAGAGGAATTCTTCGAGCCATTCGACCGATTCGGCGTCGAGATGGTTTGTCGGTTCGTCGAGCAGGAGCATATCCGGCTCGGAAAGCAGTAGTTTGCACAGGGCGACGCGGCGTTTTTCACCGCCGGAAAGCCGTTTGATCACGGCATCCCATGGTGGCAGGCGCAAAGCGTCGGCCGCGATTTCCATACGGTTTTCGGTATCCGGCCCGGATGACGCGAGGATCGCTTCCAAATGCGCCTGTTCCTCGGCGAGCTTGTCGAAGTCAGCATCGGGTTCGGCGTAAGCCGAATAAATGGCTTCCAACCGCGTCTGCGCCTCGATCACTTCGCCCAGACCCGATTCGATCTCGTGGCGTACGGTTTTTTCGGGGTCGAGTTGAGGTTCCTGCGGTAAATGGCCGATTCTGATTCCCGCAAGATGTTGTACTTCGCCCTCGTAGTCTTTTTCAACTTTCGCCATGATCCTGAGGACGGTCGATTTTCCCGCGCCGTTGAGGCCGAGGAGGCCGATTTTTGCGCCTGGGAAAAAAGAAAGCGAAATATCCTTGATAATCTGACGTTTCGGAGGAACGGTTTTGCTGACGCGCAGCATCGACATTACGTATTGGGCCATGGCGGTTCTCTGGAGATGATCGAAGGTTCGACGCTGACGAAGAAAGGGGAGGCGAGTTTACACGAAGACCCCATAAACTTGAAACATTTCCCTTTCCGTCGGAGAAGCGAGGTGGCGAAGATAATTCCTCTTGCTGAAGCACGACGAAAAATCCTAAAATAACCCGTTTTTCCGTCTGTTTGGGCTCTCAAGGCTCTGAAATTGGGTTTCAGGAGGTTTTCAATGGCTCTGATTTTCAAGCGCAAGACCTTGATTTATATTGCATTTGCGGCTTTCTGCACAAGCGCGCAGGCGCAATTCGTCGGGCAGGGCGCGCCGGCGGTTCCGGCTTCGGGAACGCTGAGCCCCGCCGGAACCGCCGAAGTGAAGGTGACGCGCGTCGCGGAGATTCTGAAGAACCCCGTCGACGATCTCTATGTCCTGGTGCGCGGGAGGCTTACCCGCAAGCTTCGCGCCGAGCACTATGAATTCACCGACGGCACCGGAACGATCCGTGTGGAAATCGACGATGAGGATTTCGTCCACCAGCCCGTCACCGAAGAAACCGTCGTCGAGCTTTATGGCGAAGTCGACGTGGATTACATGACCTCGCCTGAAATCGAGGTCGAGTGGATGCGCGTCGTCCCGAAATAGTTTTGGCAGGGCGCCGCAGGCGGCGCAGTTTCATCCAGGGCCGGCGGTACTATGGGTTTTCCGTCGGCCTTGTTTCGTGCGCTTCCCGCGCTCGTTTCGGTGGCGCGCGTGCTGGATATCCATCTTTCCGATGGAAGGACCCTGCCAATCCTGGCCGGAGAGTGAAATGGAAAAAAAATTCAAGCAGATATTTTTTATCGTTCCCGCCCGACAAAGTGTCGGCCTGACTTCGGTTTCGCTCGGCGTCGTTCGCGCGCTGCAACGTATCGGCGTCGATGTGGCCTACGTCAAGCCGGTTGCGCAGGAGTTGACCGACAACTCGATTCACTTTGCGCGCGAGCTCTTTCGGATTTCGTCGCCCGAAGCGCTGACGCTCCAGGAAGCGGCCGACCATATCGCTTCGAACCAGATGAGCGAACTTCTGGAAAAGATCGTTACGCTCTGCTTAAGTGGCGGTCAGGGTGGCGCGCTCGTCGTCGAAGGTCTGCACACCGACCCCTCGTACTCGTTCATTTCGCAATTGAATGTCGAAATTGCGCGCAACCTCAAAGCAGGCGTCGTCGTTGTCGGAAATGCCGCGCTTCCCAATCCGGTGGCTATCTCGCGCCTGTGTATCAGCCAATTCCAGAATGGAAACTGCACAGTGGTCGGAACGATCCTCAACCAGGCGCCGGAAGGTTTCGATTCCGACGCGGCGCAACGCGCGCTCGGCAGCGTTTCGCTTTGGGGCGTCGTGCGCGAGAATCGCCAGCTGAAATCGCCTCGGACTTCGGATGTGGCGCAGCGGCTCGACGCCAGGCTGATTTCGCGGGGCGAGATCGAGTCGCGTCGCGTCCACGAAATGGTTATCGCATCCCGTTCAGTTGAAAGCATCATTCCGTGCCTGCATCCGGGCGTTCTCCTGATCACATCGGGCGACCGAAGCGATATCATCCTCGCGGCCGCGCTCGCCGAAAGCCGGGGCATCCGACTCGCGGGACTTCTCCTGACACATTCGAGCGGCATTTCGCGAGAAGTCATGGATATGGCGGCGCCGGCGCTCGAGAGCAGCGGTCTTCCGATACTGATCGTCGAAGACGACAGCTTCGTGACCGCGCGGCGGATCAGCAGCATCCCGGCGGCTGTTCCCTACGACGACAGCGACCGGATGAATGCCATTGTCGATACTGTTGCCGAAAACCTCAATCTCGAATCGATTGCGACGGCGTTTCATTTCCAGGAAACGATGAAACTCTCGCCTCCGGCATTCCGCTATCAACTCATCCAGAAAGCGCGTTCGGAAAGGCAGCGCATCGTCCTCCCCGAAGGCGAGGAGCCGAGGACTGTGCGCGCGGCGGTTGTTTGTGAAGAGAAAGGCATTGCAAAATGCGTCCTTTTGGGCAAGCGGCACATCATTGAGAGCGTCGCGGCATCGCAGGACATCGAATTGCCCGATGGCATCGAAATCCTTGATCCGGATAACATCCGGAAAAACTACATTGCGCCGATGGTCGAATTGCGCAGGGCCAAAGGGCTGACGCCGCAACAGGCCGAAGCCCAGCTCGAAGATGCCGTGGTACTCGGAACGATGATGCTTGCCATAGACGAAGTCGACGGACTCGTCTCGGGCGCCGTCCATACGACGGCGAGCACGGTGCGGCCCGCTCTCCAACTGATCAAGACGGCTCCGGGATCGTCGATCGTCTCGTCGGTTTTCTTCATGCTGATGCCTGACCAGGTGCTTGTGTATGGCGACTGCGCGATCAATCCCGCGCCGACCGCGGAGCAATTGGCTGAAATCGCCAGGCAGAGCGCCGACAGCGCGACGGCTTTCGGCATCGCGCCGCGCGTCGCAATGATCAGCTATAGTACCGGCTCCTCCGGCGAGGGTTCGGATGTCGAAAAAGTCCGGCGCGCGACCGAGTTGGCGCGCGCGAGCTATCCGGACTTGATCCTTGATGGGCCTTTGCAATACGACGCGGCCTTCGTCGCCGATGTCGGCAGGCAGAAAGCGCCTGGAAGCCCGGTTGCGGGGCAAGCGACCGTTTTCATCTTTCCCGACCTCAATACGGGTAACACGACGTATAAAGCCGTCCAGCGAAGCGCAAACGTCATCTCCGTCGGCCCGATGCTCCAGGGTTTGCGCAAACCGGTCAACGACCTGTCGCGCGGCGCGCTCGTCGACGATATCGTGTTCACAATTGCGCTGACGGCGATTCAGGCGCAGACGATCCGAAACTGATTTTCGATGAGGGGATGGATGTGAAGTACGAGCCGCGGAGGAAAGACCGCAGGGTCGGTCAGGATGAATGCCTTGAAATTCTTGCGCGAGGCGCTCACGGTGTCCTTGCGACGGTTGGCGAAGACGGCGAGCCCTATCCCGTTCCGCTCTCCTACGTTTTCCTCGACGGAAAGATTTATTTCCACTGTGCGCGAAAAGGGCGAAAGATCGACAACTTGCGCGTATGTTCGCGTGTCGGTTTTACCGTCGTCGGTCGGGTTCAGCCTCTGTTCGAGGAGAATTTTTCGACCCAGTACGAAAGCGTGATCGTTTTCGGTCAAGCGGGCGAAGTGACGGGCGAGGGCGAAAAATACACAGCGCTTTACGCGCTTGCCGAAAAATATCTCCCCGAACACATTGGCAAAGCGGACGATTATATAAAGCGCGCCTTTTCCCAAGTTGCCGTCTATACCGTCGTCCCCGAGCGGATGAGCGGAAAAGCGCGGCATTCCAAATAATTCACCGCTTCTCCAATTTGAAAAACCGTCGGCGAAGTGGTCATTTTGCGCATGATTTGACCTCGACAGCCTTTCGAACGATATTTTTATAGCATGGGGATGTCGCGGGAAACTGTCTGCGGCGGCCTATCGAGTCTTTTTCCCTCTCTGGAAAAGGAATAGGATCAGTAGCAAGGCCGCGCTGGGCAACCAGACCCAGAGCAGTTCGGATTTGAGAACGGCGATTCCGCGCGCTCCGAAGAATGCCCTGAGGCTGAGAGGAGAGACTCGGATCGGGCGCCAGGGAAAGAAATAGCGCGCGTCGGAAACCGGCCAGAAGGCCGCGACGCCGAATCCGCCGCTCGTCGCGGCATCGAGGGCGATATGGCTAAAAACGGCGGTGAAAAGCAGAAAAAAGGCCGTGGGTCGCCGGCAATGCAGGAAAGGGGCGAGGATGAATCCAAAAACGCCGCAACAGAACGCGAAAAAAAGCGAGTGCGAAAAGCCCCGATGTCCTAAGATGTTGGCGTAATTGACGCCCAAGTGGAAGCCGATGACGTCGAAATCCGGGACGATCGCGAAAAAAACGGCGGCGAGCAACAGACGCGGCGAAACATGTTTTGTCCCGAGACCCGCGCCCAGCGCCAGAATGGGCGCAGTATGGCTCAAGATGGTTGGCATGAGGGGTAAGGATATCCAGTACGATTGATTTTGACAAACAACGCCTGGCGGTGGGATCGTCCGCGTAGTTGAATCCCGAGAACGCCGTCGGTTGTTCGTTCGCGCATTTCACGACGCCGCGGCGAAAAAATTCGAAGAGCAGGTTCGGCTGTGCCATCACGAGAGGGAAGCGCGATGAGGAAATGAAGGCCCATACGCTTTCCGATACGGAGGTCGATGCGAATTTCAGAGCGAAAAAAGCCCGGGGGTTCCTGCCAGTCGGTCTCTTTGGAATGAGGATTACTTGACTCGGGCGCGGTATTCGTTCGTTCGGGTATCGATTTCGATTTTGTCGCCGATTTCGACAAAGGCGGGGACGGCGAGTTCGAAACCGGTCGAGATGCGGGCGGGTTTCATGACCTTGCCCGATGTGTCGCCCTTGACTGCGGGTTCGGTGTAGATTACTTCGCGAACAAGAATCGTCGGAAGTTCGATCGAAATGGCCTTTCCGTTGTAGAAAACGACTTCGCAGGGCATGCCGTCCTCGAGGTAGGGCAGGGCGTCGGTCATGTATTCCTTTTCGATTTCGTACTGGTTATATTCCGAGTCCATGAAGACATACATCGGGTCGGTCAAATAGGAGAAAGCCACTTCCTTGCGATCGAGTTGGACCGTATCGAATTTGTCGTCGGCGCGATAGACCGCTTCGCCTGGCGTGCCTGTCAGGAGGTTTTTCATTTTCATTTTGACGACCGAGGCGTTGCGACCGGATTTGCTGAATTCGGCCTTGAGGACGACCATTGCGTCGTTGCCGACCATGAACACGTTTCCGGCGCGGAGTTCTTGAGCTGTTTTCATAATTCAGATTGGAAGATGGAGACAAGACTAAACCAATTATTATAGCTTGGAAAGACAGAATTTCACCAGTGAACGACACAGGTCATCTTGTTTTTTCAGGTGTTCCGCCCAGTTTTTGGCGTGTACGCGCAGATCGGGAAGACACGCCATCCAATCGGCGCAGGTTTCGGGCGAAAAAAAGCCTTTGTTCCACTCCTGGTGAAAAGCGCGCACGGCCTTTGACGCCTCGTGTGACAGGTTCTCGCAATAAAGGTCCAGGAAGGCGTCCAGTTTGCTGAAATGCGCTCTTCTTTCCTGCGGGTAGATGTTCCATACAAAGGGTCTTTCAGCCCACTGCGACCGGACGAAAGAGTCTTCTCCGCGAATGAACAGGAAGTCCGAGATCAGGAGGAGCGCGTCGAATTCGGTTTGAGGAACAAAGGCGGTGAGAAAACAGAGTTCGAGCCGGCCACGCGATAGGGTTTTTCCCGAAAGCGCGATACTCCGAAAAATTTTTTCATTCGATTCGCACGGCGGAACGAGGCAGCGGACGGGCGCATCCCCCGCCGCGAGAAAGTCCAGTAGACCGGGGATCGCCGTATTTTCGTAAGCGAAAAGAAAAAAGGTCTGCGTACCCTGCGCGGGCACGGTGAATCCCAGCGTTTTCCAGAGGATTGCTTTACGTTCGGGGGAATTGAGAAAATCCCGCGCGTCTTTTTCCAAACCGCGTTCGCGCAAAAGGCCACCGGTTTTTTCAGTGAATCCCGGAAAGAAAAAATACTCGGCTTGCGGCAGGCGAGGGTGTGGCGAGGGCAGCATATGGCAGGTTTCGACCCAGGCTTCCGCGCTCAGGTAGTCGAGGTTGATCCAGATCGTTTGGGGAGAGACGGACGCCATTGCCCTCGAATAGGAATCGGGCGCTCGGCAGCCGAAAGTTTCTATGACGATATTCGCGGGCGGAGCGCCAAGGGGAAAGCATGTACCCGCGGAGTTTTTGTCCCACATGCGTATTTCGACATTCATGACGCATTGAACGCTTCGCGCGGGGGAAATCTCAGGACATATTCTTTGAAAAGCGGAAAGATCGTCTGCCCACAGACGAACCGGGAAACCGTATTCCCGCGCGAGTTGTCTCGCAAGACGCCAGGCGACGCCGATGTCGCCGTGATTGTCGACGACAGTACAGAAAATGTCCCAGTAAAGCGAAGGCGTGTTCATGGAAGCATCCGCAGGCGTGGTAAGATCGAATCCTCCATCCTGTTTTGTTGATGAAACATCGGTGGCCCTGAAGGACATGCCCCGGACGCGCTTGCGGCGCGGAAAGCGAGATGTCCATCGGGCGCGCGGTTTGAAAATGCAGGCCACTGTGCTTCCGATGCCTGTTTGTGCGTGTGATTGAAGAATAGGCGAAGTGCCGAATGCTGGAAGATAAGGGCGACGCGAGGAACTGATCTCTCCGTCCGGTCGGTCGGGGGCTCGACCGTAATCCTTCAGAGAGGAGGCGCCCTCCCGTCAATGGACAGGCCGACGCACCTTTGCTACCGTTGCCAATGAGATTTGTCATGTTTCAATCCACGCCCTAACCTGAGCGAAACCGCGTGGAGGGGGAACCCGCCTTCCCTGCGTGATTATCCCCTTAAAGGGAGAGGTTTCCAACCAGAGTGTGTTTTAGATGAAGAAATTTTTGTTTTTTTATTTGTTGCTGGCATGGTGGCTTGGTTCGTTTACTTTTATCGATCCCTGGGGCTGGTGAAAACGAAAGCTGAAAGGACGGTCATTCTGGCCGCCGAGGGGCGAGTAACAAACGTGAATCTCACGGCAGGGGAAATAGACATTTCTTACACAAGTGGCGTTCCGGATTGCTATCCCTTTTTTGGGAGTACAAAAGTATCCAATCCCGGTTGGCTTAAGGACATCAAAAAAGACGACCTTGT
>JAIRZC010000224.1 GCA_031267455.1 Accumulibacter sp.
ACGATCGAACGTGTCATCGCGATCGGCCCCGACCGTATTTCGGTCTATAACTACGCGCATTTGCCGACGCTCTTTCGGGCGCAGCGTCGAATCGATGCGACCGACCTTCCAAGCGTGGAAGAACGTCTGCGCATCCTTTCGCTGACGATTCGCCGGCTTTGTGACGCCGGTTATGTTTTCATCGGGATGGATCATTTTGCGAAACCGGCCGACGAACTCGCGCTCGCGCAGCGCGCCGGACGCTTGCATCGCGATTTTCAGGGTTATTCGACGCGCCCGGATTGCGACACGCTTGCTTTCGGCGTTTCGTCGATCAGTAAGCTCGGACCGGCGTATTGCCAGAACGAAAAAACGCTCAGCGCATATTACGGGGCGCTCGACCGAGGCGAATTGCCGGTCTTTCGCGGGATCGTCCTTGACGCGGATGATCTTCTGCGGCGCGCGGTCATTTTGTCGCTGATGTGCCGTTTCGAAGTGTCCTTCGCGGAGTTTGAATCAGAATACCTCATTGATTTCAAAAAATATTTTTTGGAAGAAATCGTGGAACTCGGCAGGATGGAAGAGGCTGGGCTCGTCGTCATCGAAAAAGATCGGGTCGCTGTTTTGCCTCGGGGACGTCTGCTCGTCCGCGTGATTTCGATGGTCTTCGACAAATATCTGCGATGCGACCGCGAAAAACGGAAATATTCCAAAGTAATTTGAACCCGGCGCCGACGAAGGCCTTGGCGATTTGGAATGAGGATACCGCATTCGGTGCGATAATATCCCAATGATCAAAGCGCCTCCATCGAAAAACATTTTCAAGGTGATCGACTTTGCCGTCGGCGGCATGACTTGCGCGGCCTGCGCGTCTCGAATCGAAAGATCGCTCAATCGTCTTCCCGATGTTGCGGCTGCCGTCAATCTCGCCTCGGAGCGAGTGCGGGTCGAATTATTCTCCGATCGGACGACGCCGGCCGATGTGGCGAGGCGCATCGGAGCGGCGGGCTACACCGTTTTGCCACAGCTGCTTGAAATCGCCGTCGAAGGTCTGGCGCGCGCGGCTTCTCCGACGCGCCTTGAGCGCGCTCTTCGGGAGATTCCGGGAATCAAGGCCCAACAGGTCGACTTGGTTTCCGAACGGGTTCGCGTTCGCTATTTGCCAGGGCTTGCCGACGCGGATGAAATCCTGGCAGCGATCGTCCGCGAGGGATTTGAGGCACGGCGCGTCGAAGGAAACTCGCGTGAGGAAGAGAAAGCAAGGAGGCGCGAGATACTCCGGCGCGAACAACGTGATTTTTGGATCGCAACGGTACTGACGCTTCCGCTTGTCGCGCAGATGTTTACGATGACAGGCGCAGAGTCCATGCACCACGACCTTTTGCCGCGTTTTCTCCAGATGGCCCTGGCGGCGCCGGTGCAGTTCTGGCTTGGTCGGCGGTTTTATGACGGCGCATGGAAATCCGTTCGCGGCGGCGGCGCGAACATGGACGCGCTCGTCGTGATTGGAACGAGCGCCGCGTTTTTTTTCAGCGCTTTCGTTACACTCGGCGCTCGGCACGATTTGCCCGTTTACTTCGAAGCCTCGGCGGCGGTGATCACGCTCGTCCTGCTTGGTCGACGGCTCGAAGGCGGGGCCAAATCGAGAACGCTGGACGCAATCGAATCGCTCGTCCGTCTCCAGCCGAAGATCGCGCGCGTCGAACGCGACGGTCGGATGGTCGAAATCGACGCGGAATTGCTGAATGTCGGCGATGTTTTCCTCGTTCGCCCTGGCGAGCGTATTCCTGTCGACGGCATCGTCATCGAGGGGACATCGAGCGTCAACGAAGCCATGCTGACCGGCGAGAGTCTTCCCATCGCGAAACAATCGGACGATGGGGTTTTCGCCGCAACCGTCAATGGCGAAGGTTTGCTGCGCTGCCGCGCGTCGGGCGTCGGAGCGCATACGCTCTTGTCCGGCATCATCCGCCTCGTCGCCGAGGCGCAAGCTTCGAAAGCGCCCGTACAGCGGCTTGCGGACCGCATCTCGGCGGTTTTCGTCCCCATCGTCTGCATACTGGCGGCGTTGACTCTCGCGTTCTGGTGGGCGTGGGATGGTGTTTTCAGCACGGCGCTCATCAACGCCGTTGCCGTGCTCGTGATCGCTTGCCCGTGCGCGTTGGGTCTCGCGACGCCGACGGCAATCATGGTCGGCACGGGACGCGGCGCTTCCGCCGGTATTTTGATAAAGAACGCTGTCGCGCTGGAACGCGCCGGGAAGATAAATATTCTTGCGCTCGACAAGACAGGCACTTTGACCCGAGGCGACCCGCGGATCACCGATTTTTTGTCGCTTGCGCCGGAGATGGACGCGGACGCGGCCTTGGGGCTTGCCGCGGGATTGGAAAGCGGTTCGGAACATCCGCTCGCCAAAGCGGTGTTGCGGCGCGCCGATGAGCAGAGAATCGTACCGCCGGCGGTCGAAGACTTCCGCGCGTACCCCGGAAGGGGAATCGAAGGCCTCGTCGCGGGTCGGCGTCTGCGCTTCGGCTCGCCGGAATGGTTTCCGGGACTTGATTTCCCGGAAAGGGAGATGAAGCTTTGGCGGGGACATGGAAAGATCGTCGCGGCGCTCGTCGAGGAGGCATCACGCCCGCTCGCGCTCATGGCGATGAGCGACCCGATCCGCGAAACTTCCCGCGCCGCCGTGGCAAGACTCGAGGCGATGGGTATCCGGGTCGTGATGCTTACTGGTGACAATCGCGTTGCGGCCGCCGCGATCGCCGAACAGGCTGGGATCACCGAATTCCGCGCGGGCATCTCGCCTGCGGAAAAATCGCGCGAAATCGGCGCGCTCAAGGCAGGCAACGAAAGTTGCGTCGGGATGGTCGGCGACGGAATCAACGATACTCCGGCGCTTGCGGCGGCGGATGTCGGTTTCGCGATAGGGGCCGGGTCGGATTCGGCCATTCACGTTGCCGACATTACCCTGGTTCGCGGTGACCCGCACGGCATCGTCGATGCGATCCGGCTCTCGAGGGCGACGCTCGGAAAAATCAGGCAAAATCTTTTTTGGGCTTTCGTTTACAATCTTCTCGGAATCCCGCTGGCCGCGTCCGGCATGTTGAATCCGATAATCGCAGGCGCGGCGATGGCGATGAGTTCGCTGTCGGTCGTGTCGAATTCACTGCTGCTCAAACGCTGGCGGGCGTTCGAAGGCGAAGGCTGAAAGGAGAGTGAAAGATGGAAA
>JAIRZC010000230.1 GCA_031267455.1 Accumulibacter sp.
TCAAGGTATTTGGTGACAATATGGATGTCTTGAACGAGTCCGCCAACCAAATTGCCACCGTACTCGGAAAAATCGCAGGCGCATCGGAAATCAAGGTCGAGCAGACCAATGGCCTGCCGGTACTGAACGCTGTTATCGACCGTGAAAAAACGGCTCGCTACGGCTTGCACGTGGGAGATGTCCAAGACGCCGTGGGTGTGGCCATAGGCGGACAGGAAGCGGGGGTTCTATTCCAGGGCGACCGCCGTTTCGACATCGTGGTCCGCCTGCCCGACGACATTCGAAACAGTATCGAATCGATGAAACGATTGCCCGTACCTTTGCCCAAAGAGGCCAATGACACGCCTTCCCGCTATATTCCTTTGGGCGAGCTTGCGGTGCTGGAAGTCTCCCTGGGACCCAATCAGATCAGCCGCGAAGACGGTAAGCGCCGTGTCGTCGTCAGCGCCAATGTGCGTGGACGAGATATGGGTTCTTTCGTCGATGAAGCCGAACGCGAGATCAAAAAACAGGTCGAGCTTCCTTCCGGCTACTGGATAGGATGGGGCGGACAGTTCGAGAACATGCAATCCGCTTCAAAACGTCTGAAACTCGTCGTCCCCATCGCGCTGTTTCTCGTGTTCACCTTGCTGTTCGTCATGTTCGACAACTTTAAGGACGGGGCATTGGTTTTCACTGGAATCCCCTTTGCGTTGACCGGAGGAATCGCGGCCCTGTGGCTGCGTGGAATCCCGCTATCGATCTCGGCTGGAGTCGGCTTCATCGCACTCTCCGGCGTCGCCGTGTTGAACGGACTTGTCATGATTTCTTTCATCAAGCGCTTGAGAGAAGAAGGAAAACCGCTCGCCGAGGCAATTCACGAAGGCGCGTTGACACGCCTTCGCCCCGTCTTGATGACGGCCCTGGTCGCATCGCTCGGCTTCATTCCGATGGCGATTGCCACCGGAACCGGCGCCGAGGTACAACGACCACTTGCCACCGTGGTCATCGGCGGAATTCTCTCTTCGACAGCGCTTACGCTATTGGTGCTACCCATGCTCTACCGACTGGCGTACGGAAAGGATGCGGGAAAGAGCGAGCTTTCCGATATTCCTATATAGGAGCCTTCCGGGCTTGGTGGGCAATGGTACTCGGGTTCGTCCGCGCGTCATTGAACCTGGAAACCGCAGTTGACCACTCTGTCTCCAATTGATGCCCTGTGACGACAGGCGTTTTTTCTATTGCGCACGCAATGGGTGATCCCGTTACGTACCTGCGGACGACGAGACTCGCGGCTCTGCCGAGAGTTGATGATATGATGTTTTCGAGAGAAAACCCGCCCAGTCGAACGCGACACGAAAAATTTCCGTTCTCGTCTTACCCAAAGGAGACTACCAATGGCAACCAAAATCATCGCGGAATTTTACGCGGACCCGGTCGATTGCCGCCTGACCATCGCCCCCTTGCCGGGACTGGACAAAATCGAATACCTTGAAGCGCGCCCCGCAAAAGGCACTGCCTGCCTGGATACCGTCGTTCGTGGGAACCTGGCCTACCGCGTCGTCGGGCCGCGTATCGTTTCAAACGAAAGGTTGCTTCGGCACGCCGCTGACGCCGAGGCCATATTGCGTCAACGCGCCGGAAAATCCGAAGGCGATGCGCCAACCTGGGAAGACGCCGTCGAGGCGGCCGACCGCCGCATCGATATTCGAATTTGATTCCATCGGCTGTCCGATCCTTCGCCTTGCCGCGAACGGGTGATACCTCGCGCGCAGGTCATCTACGATCCGCGGCAAGGTCTTGCTTCACCAGCGATTTATAATCCTCGCAACGAGATTCGCGCGAAAGAAAAACATATGCCCCGCCTTGCGTCCGAACCTTCGGTTGAAATCAGCGAAAAATCCGGCGTCCGCTACCTTCACTTCGGATCGGAATGGATACAAGGCGCGATGCGAGTACAAAGGCCGAATGCGCTGGAACTTGCCTATACGCGGGAAATGTTGACCGGCCTTCTGCTACGGGACACGCCCTGGCCGCGCCGGGCATTGCTGATCGGCCTGGGCGCCGGTTCGCTCGCGAAGTTCCTTTATCACAAATCACCGGAAACAAAAATCATCGCGGTCGAAATCGATCCGCGCGTCGAAATCGTCGCCCGGTTGCATTTCAAGCTCCCGCAGGACCCGGATCGTCTGAAAGTTCTCATCGGAGACGGGGTGGACTATCTGAAGAATTGCCGACTGAAATTCGACCTCATCCTCATTGACGGTTTCGACAAGGACGCGGACCCCGGCCTACTCGACAGTTCGCCTTTCTACCATGACTGCCGCGCCCGCCTGACCGACGACGGATTGCTGGCGATCAACCTGCTCGGAAAAAAGCGATTCGAAAAAAGCGCCGAAATGATCGCCGAGGCTTTCGAAGAGCGCTCGCTGGTCTTTCAGTCCGCCGACAACGGGAACGCAATCGCCCTCGCGGCTGGCGGCAATGCGGTCGACGTTTCTTTCGAGGAAATATCCATCGCCGCCGACACGCTTTACAGAAGGACAGGCCTTAACCTCGCCTCCGTCATCCCCAGGCTGCAGGACTCGGAAAAGCGAATCGAAAACCGCCTGCTCATTTGATTCCGTTTTGGAATCGCTCTTGAATTCCCCGGCATCTCCCGGTCACGCCATATTCAAACACTGGAATCGTCCACCGTCTCGATAACCGCGAGCGTGATCTCGCGCAAAAACATTCCCAGCGCGACGATCATCGAAAGGATCGCGAAAATGAAAAGCATGGCGACGAATTTCGTCAGATCGATCAAAAGCAGAGCGCCCAGGAAAGCAATCGCAATGTCCATGCAGACGAACAGTCCTGCCAGAACGGAAAAAAGCGTCCCGAGGTAAGTCATGCGAATCCGCCGCGTCAATACGTGCAATTCCTTTTCCACTTCTTCGGACGTCAGATTCAAATGCAGGGAAGTCTTCAGATAACGCTGCCGGTCGACGATGCGACCGAGCCGCGTATTCATCGCGTTGATCATCGTCGCGACCGCCGTCAGGAGAAAGACGGGCGCAACGGACAACTGAATGACATGCGAAATGTTTTGA
>JAIRZC010000058.1 GCA_031267455.1 Accumulibacter sp.
TTCAGTAACATATTGCAAATGTCGGTACTAACCCTTTTTGCTTGTCCAAAGCCATTTTTCGGGCACGATGCCATTATTCAATACAACGCTTTGGATAACTGGAAAGTCCTTGGCCTGCCAGTCATTCTTGTGGGGGACGATGCGGGTGTGTCGGGAGCGGCTAAGAAGTATGGATACGGATACATTCCAAATATTGCTCGAACTCCCCTTGGCACGCCGCTTTTATCCGATATTTTTTCAAAGGCGCAAACCGTCGCGAAGACACCGTTGGTCGGTTATGTCAATGCGGACATTATTTTCTCCGAGTCGCTGCTGTCTGCGGCGGCGCTGGCACAGGAAAAATTTACTTTTTTTCTGATGACTGGCCAACGTTGGGATGTGGATATTGCGGAACGAATCGAGTTCTCGGGCGACTGGGATGCGAAGCTTGAAGCTATCCGCAAAAATCATGGTGTTCTGCATGGGCGCTACGCAATGGATTATTTTATTTTCCCGCGTGGAATGGTGGAAATGCCTCATTTTGCCATCGGTCGTCCGACTTGGGACAATTGGTTGATTTGCAGCGTCCTCCATGGAAGGGGTGATGTCATTGATGCTACCGAAGCTATCTGCGCGCTGCATCAAAACCATGAGTATGCGCATGTGCCAGGAAGAGTTACGAAGAATTGGGAAATGAGTCCTGAAGCGCTGGAGAATCGTGAACTGGCCAAGGCATTATTTCCAAAAAAGAATTACTTACACGAAACCATCAAAGTAGCACACTGGATATTGACGGACCGATTGGTGTTTAAATATAACCGCCTTAGATGGGCCAGAAAGATGTATTATTCGCGGGCGATGAAATTCTTGTTTGCCATCCTCAAGAGCGTGTTTTTAGCCGGTTTTGGAGAGAAGAGATATTCGGAAGTCAAGTCTAAATTCCACTCGATTTTTGGAAAAATCTGACAGAATGGAAAATCATCGAATGATTTTTATAATCTGTGCGCATGAATATAAAAATACGTGTTCTTGAATGTCGCGCGAACATGGGAGAGCGTGAGAGATTACGTAGATTGCGCGCATCGAGTTTGTGGCAACTTATAAAGCAGATCCGAGCCTTTTCTTCCTTCGCGCGCAACCGCGATCGATAGAAGGAAATGCGGGAATTATTTAAAAATGCGGCTTTGGGCGCACGAACTCTTGGGATTTCACATGCGAAGTACAAAGGACGGATTCGAAATTCCATTCACGGGTTGCTCTGATCCGTCGTGTAAAATAACTGCACTTTGGTGCTACAGAATTTCTGCGATCAAATAAAGCATGGCGGCCCCGATAGTCGTTTTTGCCTTTAACCGTCCCGGTCATCTGAAACGCTCGCTCGAAGCACTGGCTGGAAACGACCTTGCTCTGGAAAGCGCGCTGACCGTCTTTTGCGATGGGCCGCGCAGCGAGGAGGAAAAGGAGAAGACCGACGCCGTCAGAAAACTGTGCCGCTCAATCTCCGGATTCAAGAGCGTAACCCTCGTCGAGCGCGATGAAAACCTGGGTTGCGACCCTTCCGTTTCCTCCGGTCTTCAGGAATTTTTCGGTGTTCATTCGGAAGGAATCGTCGTCGAAGACGACATCGTCTTTTCGCCTAACGCCCTGCGCTGGTTCAATACCTGCCTGGAACGCTTTCGGGACGAACCCGCCGTTTTCAGCATTGCGGGCTGGTCTTTCCCTGGAAAGCACCTGCCTATTCCCTCGGACTATCCTTACGACGCCTACTTCCTTCCGAGATTCCTGGGATGGGGCTGGGCCTCCTGGGCCGACAGGATAAAACGCATCGACTGGACCTTGGCGGATTACGAAACCTTCATCGAAACGCCCTTGCTGGTAAAGGCCTTCATGCGCGGCGGCGCCGACTTGCCCGATCTGTTGAAAGTACAGCGAAGGAAAGGCGAAATGGATACTTGGGACATCCAGGCGGCTTACGCGGCATTCAAGCACGGACAGCTTTCGCTCGCGCCGCGCTTTCCCTATGCGACGAATATCGGCACGAGCGGGGAGGGGACGCATATCCGCCCAGACTTGGGTTACCATCCCGCGCACATCGATCTCTCGCTGGCTTTGGATGTGCCACTCCTGCCCGGACACGTGGTTGCGGACGAAAGGATTTTGAAATCATTCCGGAAAGCCCTTAGGATTTTGCAGCCCTCTTTCGGTTTGCGGCTGGCGCGCAGGATGAAACGAATCCTCTCCCAAGGTGGGAAGGTGGCTTAAAGGTTTTGATGAGGGGCCGATATTTTCACTCGCGGAACGGTAAATCTCTCCAGCGCGGAGAGACTGTCGCCAAGCCTCTGAAGGTAATGCTAATATGGAAGACGGCTGATTGAACGAGGGGTCCTTCCATGAGCAAACAACATGTCGCTGTCGTCGGCGCGGGTGTCGTCGGTTCGGCAATCGCCGTCGAAGCTTTACGCGGCGGTTTCGAGGTAACGCTTATCGATGCGGAAACGCCCGGTGGTGTCCAGTCCGCGAGCTACGGTAGCGGGGGAGGGCTTTCCATCCATTCGGTCATTCCGCCCGCAACACCGGGACTGATCCTGAAAATGCCCGGATACGCGAGCGACCCGCGCGGCGCCTTCGTTCTGCGCTGGGAACACATCCCCTTCGCGCTGCCCTGGCTCTGCCGTTACGCCCTGGGCGGATTGACTTGGGAAAAAGTCGCGCGAACCGCGGCTGCGCTGTACCCGCTTCTTGAGGGAGCGCCTGGGTTGCACAAGCTTCTCGCAAAAGAAGCCGGCGTATCGGGCCTGATCGAACAAAAAGGCCTATTGGCCGTTTTTCGTTCGCGCGAACGTTTTTCCGCCGATCCGAACGCTTGGACGATTCGCCGCCTGCTTGGAATCGAATGGAAAGACCTCGAAGGCTTGTCCCTGCGCGCCGCTGAACCTGACCTCTCGTCGGATTTTCGCTACACCGCCGTAGTCGAAAAAGCTGGAAGTTGCAAAGATACTGGCGCTTACACCCAAGCTCTCGCGCGGCACGCGATCGGAAGCGGCGCCGTCTTCCGGCAAACAACGGCGACCGGTCTGCATCTGGAATCCGGCGCGGTCAAGGGAATTTACACGCGGAGCGGCGAAATCCCCTGCGACAAAGCGGTCATCGCCTTGGGCGCGTCTTCGCGCGCAATGGCGCGCCAGACGGGAGACTACGTCTCGCTCGAAGCCGAACGCGGCTATCATCTTGAAATTTCAGGCGTTTCCATAGGTCCACGCCGTCCGATGATGCTTGACGACCGCAAAGTCGTCATTTCGCGGACGAAAACCGGATTGCGCATCGCGGGCCAAGTGGAAATTGCCGCCTTCGACGCGCTGCCCGACTGGGGTCGCGCCGACGCCCTGCTGCCGATCCTGCGCGAAGTTTTCCCCGAACTGCCATTGGACATCCCGGCAGAAAACATCAAAAAATGGATGGGCAGCTGCCCTGGAACGCCGGACGGTCTGCCCTGCATCGGTTATTCCTCGGCAAGCCGCGACGTAATCCACGCGTTCGGCCATGGTCAGGTGGGCCTTTCCGCCTCCGCGCGAACCGCGCGCATCGTCCGCCAGTTGCTCTCGTGGGAAGAGACTGAAATCGGTATCGTGCCCTATGCGCCGAGCCGTTTCAACTTCTTTTAACGGAACGAGCGCGAAATTTTCCGGATTCGCGCTACCGTCAACCCTACCGCGCAGTTCCTTCCATCGATTCGAAACGAAGCTATTTTCAGAATGACCCATCCAATCATCCGACCTTTCAAAGGACTCCATCCCCGCAAAAAACACGCGGCCGCCGTCGCGGCGCCGCCCTACGACATCGTATCCGCCGGAGAAGCGCGCCGGATCGCCGTCGGAAACCCGCTCTCCTTCCTGCATATATCGCGGGCTGAAATCGACCTGCCAGATGAAATTCATCCCTATGCGCCCGAGGTCTACGAAAAAGCGAAAGAAAACTTCGATCGCCTGATTTTTGATCGCGTGCTGGTCCGCGATACCCGGCCCTGCTATTACGCCTACCGCTTGACGAAGGATTCGCACACGCAGATCGGCCTTGTCGCCGCCGCATCGGTCGCCGCCTACGAAAGTGGCCATATTCGCAGACACGAACTGACCCGACCGGAGAAAGAAAATGATCGGATACGCCAGATTGACGCGCTCAGCGCTCAGACCGGCCCGGCGCTGCTCGTGCACCCGGACGACGATGAAGCCGAGCGGCTCGTCGCCGAAATCGCCGATGGCGTTCCGATCTGCGACATAAAAAACAGAGACGGCATCCGCCACACACTCTGGAAAACCGCCGACGCGGCCATCCATTTCCGCGTCGAAAAAAGCCTCGGCGCACTGCCAGCTCTCTACATTGCCGACGGACACCACCGGACGGCTGCCGCGGCGCGCATCGCAGCGGCGCGGCGCGGCGCAGGCGCGTCGGACTCGTGCGAATATTTCCTGTCCGTTATTTTTCCCGCTCGCCAGATGCGCATACTGGCCTACAATCGCATCGTTCACGATCTCAACGGCCTCTCGATCGCCGCCTTTCTTGAAGCCGTCGGAAGATGCGGTCTCGTTACGCCAATGTCGAGCGCCTCG
>JAIRZC010000109.1 GCA_031267455.1 Accumulibacter sp.
TTCTATTTCGGCGCGGACAATCATGAATTCGCCGCGGGCGCGCGTTATCTGCACGCCAACGCCGAGCGCTCGGCCTACGGCTACCAAGGCTATGAGGCGATGGCGAGCTTTCTGTTCAAGTTGCCGCGGGGTTTCGAACTTTCGACCTTTGCCTATTGGACGGAGGAAGACTACAAAGGCCCGGCGACGGTGCTGGAAAGGGATCGCCGCAGCGACGAGCGGTTGCGCGCGGGCGTGGGTTTGAATTATCGAATCGACGACGCCTGGACGGTGGAAAGCGTGTGGCAGTATACGCGGAACCATTCGAACAGCGCCTTATACCGATACGAGCAACACTATGTCAATCTGGGACTGGTCTGGAATTTCTGAAGACGGGGATCGAAGATGGAGATCATCCTGCACGGGGTACGGGGAGGCATCGGGGCGAACGCGCCCGAGACTTTCTTTTACGGCGCGAATACCGCCTGCATAGAGTTGACGCCCGAAGGCGGGCCGCTCGTCTTCCTCGACGCCGGGACGGGCCTGCGTGAGGCCGGAAAAAAACTTCCCACTTCCGGCGAGGCGCATCTCTTTCTTTCCCACGGCCACGTCGACCATGTCATCGGCCTGTGGTACTTCCCGCCGCTGCATTCCCCGGCCTGGACGACGCATCTCTATCTTCCGGAGTGGCTCGAACCGTTCCCGGATTATTTTTACCGCTGCGGCCTCTTTCCTGTTCCCTTCGATCAGCTTGAAGGGAAAGTGGTTCGGCATACGATACGCGACGGCGAGAGCGTCGATCTTTCACCGGAGACCGGGCGCGTCACGGTGGAGGCCTTTGCGACGAATCACCCCGGCGGAAATTTCGGCTATCGAGTGCGTGCCGACAACGCCGTTTTTGTTTATTCCGGCGACCATGAAATCATCGGTGAAGCGGGAATCGAAGCCGCTGCGGTCATGCTCGCGGGCGCGGCTCTCGCGGTCGTCGACGCGCAATTCGGCCGGGCAGACCATCGCTTCGGCCTCGGGCATTCGGCCTGGGAAGACTGGGCGGCGGCGGCGGAAAAAGCCGGCGTGCGCCGCCTTGTTCTGGCGCATCACGCGCCGGAGTGTAAAGACATGGAACTCGACAAACTGGACAAGTCGCTGCGCGACCCGTATGGGAGGCTCCAGATCGTCGTCGGGCGGGAAGGGAATCGCTTTACGCTGGGATCGGGTCACCCGGTCCGGCGCCGAAGTGACCGGCTTTTCCGCTTTTTGGAAGAACTTGCCGATTACCGCGACACCAACGCCCTCCTGGACCGCATTTTGACCGAGGCGCGAAAGATCACGCAGGCGGACGCGGGAACGATCTTTCTGGCCGAAGGCAGCGAACTCGTCTTCGCCTATACGCACAACGACAGCCTTTTTTCGGCGGACGAGGCTTTCCGCTATGCGTATTTGTCATTGCGCGTTCCGATTTCGGAGAAGTCGATCGCGGGCTATGTGGCCTCGATCGGACGATCACTGAATCTCCCCGATGTGCGCGCGCTGCCTGCGGGCGTCCCCTACGTCTTCAACGAGGACTACGACAGGCAGACGGGCTATGTGACGCGGTCGGCGCTGACGCTTCCCTTCCTGGACAGCCGGCGGCGCGTGCTTGGCGTGATGCAGCTCATCAACAGCCTGGGGCCGGGAAAAACGCCCTGTGCCTTTACGAGCGACATGGAGCAGGATTGCCGGATGCTCGCGTGGGAAGTCTCGGGAATTCTCGCGCGCAGCGAGATGGAAAAAAACGGTATCTACGCGATCCTGCGAATGGCGGCGGTGCATGACCCCACGGAAACGAGCGCGCACGCGGAACGCGTTGGCGCGGTTGCCGCCGAACTTTATCACGTGTGGGCGGCGCGGCGCGGAAAGGATCAGGAGACGATACGCCGCGAAAAGGGAAGAATGCGGCTTGCGGCGATGCTTCACGACATCGGAAAGGTCGGGATCAGCGACCTCATTTTGAAAAAACCCGGAAAGCTCACCGACGAAGAGTTCCATGTGATGCGCGGTCATACGGCTCTGGGCGCGTCGATTCTCGCCGACGATCCCGGCGATGTCGCGAGACTTGCGCGCGAGATCGCGCTCCACCATCACCAGAAATGGAACGGCCAGGGCTACGCGGGTTCCGGAGATGAAGGCAGGCTTGCCGGGGACGACATCCCCTTGAGCGCGCGCTTCACCGCGTTGGCCGACGTTTTCGACGCGCTCGTTTCCCGCCGCTGCTACAAAGCGCCCTGGGCATTCGAGAAAGCGATGGGTTTCCTGCAAGAAGAAGCGCACCGACACTTCGACCCGGCGCTCGTCGAATGCATGCTCGAAATCGATGACCTGATCCGCAGCATCTACGCGCGTTTCCCGGACAAGGAGTGAGAGGGTTCGGAAGGCAGGGGACAGAGGGCAGGCGGATAAGCGGAGCGCTTTCTGTCCTCCGTCCTCTGTCTTTGAGTCTCCAGCGCTTCACGCGGCGCTTTCCGGTGATCGTTCCGGCTGGGCTTTTCGTCACGGCGGCAATGCTTGTCGCCTACGTCGTCCAGCCTTCGCTGCTGACGCGGCTGGACCTGAAGGTCTACGACCTGCTCCTGCCGCTGCGGGCGTCGCCGCAGGCTTCGGCGCTCCCGGTCATCATCGACCTCGACGAAGCTTCGCTCAAGGCTTACGGGCAATGGCCCTGGCCGCGCTATCTGATGGCCGACCTCTTGAACGCGCTGACGAAAGACTACGGAGCGGCGGCGATCGCGGTCGACATCATTTTCGCCGAGGCCGACCGTTCTTCCCCAGGGAGGATGCGCGAGGCGCTACGCCGCGACAAGGGGTTCGCGCCGGCTTTTTCCGATATTCCCGAGGACTTTCACGATTTCGACCGGATTTTGGCGCGCTCAATCCGGAATTCTCCGGTGGTGGTCGGCGCCTACGCGGATTACTCTGGGGCGAAAACGGAGACGCCGCCGCCTTCGGCGACGATCGTCGAACGTGAACTTCCCGGCGCGATTCCCTGGCGGCCTAGGCTGCCCGTAGCGGCGGGCGCGCTGATGCCCATCCCCGAACTTCGCGGCGAGGCTCCGCTGGGTTTCATCAACGCCGCGCCGGACATGGACGGCATCATCCGCAAGATTCCGCTCGTCGTGCGCGTCGGGGACGAGGTTCATCCGAACCTCTCGTTGCGCGCGCTGATGCGCGCCTTCGGACAGAAGAGGCTGACGCTCGTGTCGGGGCCGTATGGGATCGAATCGGTGCGCTTCCGAGCGGGTGAGGGAAACCTTTCGATTCCGGTCGACCCGCAGGGGATGCTGAACATCCCCTTTATCGGCCCGCGCGGAACGTATGCGTATTTCAGCGCGGCGGATATCCTCCGCCGGCGCGTCGATCCCAAGGCGCTGCAAGGGCGGCTGACGCTCGTCGGAACATCGATCATTGGCCTGTCGGACTTTCGCGCGACGCCGCTCGATCCTTCGTGCCCCGGAGTCGAAATCCACGCCGCGGCACTCGATACGATGCTTGCCGGAAATGCGATCGAGGTTCCGCCGTGGTCGCCGCTGGCGCAACTCTTCGGAATCCTGATTACAGGAATCGCTTCGACGGTCGCTTTTGGCTTCGCGCGGCCGCGGGTCTCTCTGCCCGCCGGGGTCTCGCTCGTTTCCGCCGCCGTTCTTGTTTCGCGGAATCTGTTCGCTCGGGGCGTCTTCGTTTCGCCGCTCTATTTTGTGCTGACGGCGTTCTTCGTCGGCGCGTTGCTCGTCCTGATCCGTTTTGGGCAGGAAGAATTGCAGAAGCGGCGGGTTCGCGCGATTTTCTCGCGCTACGTCGCGCCGGAAGTCGTCAAGCGTCTCACGAGCGGCGAGGCGAGTGAAGACCTTTTCGCCGGCGAGGAAAAGACGCTTTCGATCCTCTTTTCTGATATCCGGGGGTTTACGTCGCTCTCCGAAACGCTGAGGCCGCGCGAAGTCGTCAACCTGCTCAACCGCTATTTCACGGTGATGACGGGTCTCGTGCGGGACAGTTCGGGAACGCTCGACAAGTTCATCGGCGACGCGCTGATGGCCTACTGGAACGCGCCGCTGGACGTGCCGGATCACGCGCTGAAGGCGGTGCGCGCCGCGCTCGGCATGCAGACGGCGCTGAGCGCGCTCAACATTGAGTTGAAAGCCGAACTCGACCTCGAGATCCACATCGGCGTCGGCGTGCATACGGGAAGCGTTTTTGTGGGAAACATGGGTTCGAAAGACCTCGTCAACTACACGCTGATCGGGGATAACGTCAATCTGGCTTCGCGTCTCGAAGGGCTGTGCCCGCAGTACGGCGTCGGCGTTCTCGTCAGCGAAGAGGCCCGGAGGGGCTGCGGCGACGCCTTCGGGTTCCTGCGCCTGGATACGCTCCGGGTCAAGGGCAAACAGCAGGCAGTATCGGTCTACCAGCCCCTGCGCCACGACGAAATCGAGGCGAGGCGCGAGGAAATCGTCGCTTGGGAAGATGCGTTCGCGCGCTACACCGCGGGCGATTTCGCCGAGGCGCAGACGCGCCTCGCCGCGCTCTACGATACTTTTCCCGAAAACAAACTCTACGCGATTTTTTACGACCGCGTGATCCACCTCCAGATGGATCCGCCGCCTTATTGGAACGGCGTGTGGATATGGACGTCAAAGTGATCGGAAGACAGAGAATTCTTCCAACGGGTCCGTCCGCGGCTTTTCCTGAACAACACTCTCATCCATCCCGATGGTGTTCCAGGGGACACCGGTTTTTATTTTTGGAATGACTAAAATTACCCTCACCCGCCCCCGTCATTCGCCGGATGTGCTTGTCGAATCGACAATACGGCTCCTTCTACCGACATCGGACTGCGCCGCGTCGAACTCAGGGGGAGACGCGATCGATCTCACAACGAGTCCTCCGACCCGCTGACCCGGCGTTTGAGCTACTTCTACCCCGTCTTGCGGCTGATGCCGAACCTTTGGCGCAGCGCGCCCTTATTCATTCCTCTTTGCTCGCAATGCGAATCCTTCTCTCTTACCTGGGGGCAGCCTGTAGACCTAAAGACGGGGGATTCCTGTGGCGATCAAAAAACGAGAAACGAATTTTGTTCCGGTGTTCGCCGCGTGGTTTTGGGCTACAATCGAAATTTCCCGATTCGTCTTTCTTCATCAAAGACACTTTCTGGTTAGAAACATCCCCCCTTTACGGGGGAAAATCACGCATGGGAGGGGGGGTCCCCTTCCAAGTTGTTTCGCCCGCCACGGGCGTGGATTGAAACAAACATCGAAAACTTTTTTTCGCTCAAAAACCTCCCCCTCAGGCTGGCGGTCAGGCGCGCCAGAGGAGTGGCTTCCTTTGCGTATGGCCTTCCGGGAGCGCGGGCGTGGATTGGAACATGACCAAATACGTTTTCGTAACCGGTGGTGTTGTTTCTTCCCTCGGCAAGGGAATCGCAGCCGCTTCCCTGGGCGCCATACTCGAGTCCCGCGGCATCAGGATCACGCACCTCAAGCTCGACCCCTATATCAATGTCGATCCGGGCACGATGAGCCCGTTTCAGCATGGCGAAGTTTTTGTCACCGAGGACGGCGCGGAAACGGATCTCGACCTTGGACATTACGAGCGCTTTACCCATGCCCGCATGGGCAAGCGCAACAATTTCACGACGGGCCAGATCTACGAGATCGTCATCCGGCGCGAACGGCGTGGCGAGTATCTCGGGAAGACCGTTCAGGTAATCCCGCACATCACCGACGAAATCAAGGCGCACATCCGGAGCGGAGCCGAGGGCGCCGATGTCGCGATCGTCGAAATCGGCGGAACGGTCGGAGACATCGAATCGCTTCCCTTCCTCGAGGCCATCCGCCAGATGCGTCTCCAGGAAGGGCCGGACGGCGTCTGCTACATCCATCTGACCCTGCTCCCGTATATTCCGACGGCAGGCGAACTCAAGACAAAGCCGACGCAGCATTCGGTCAAGGAATTGCGCGGGATCGGCATCCAGCCCGATGTGTTGCTTTGCCGCGCGGAGCGTCCGATTCCAGAAGAAGAGAAAGCCAAGATCGCGCTTTTTTGCAATGTGCGGCAGGAAGCGGTCATCGAATGCCGCGACTCCGATTCGATCTACAAGATTCCCGCGATGCTGCACGACCAGATGCTCGACGAGATCGTCTGCCACAAGCTCCACATCCTCGCGCGCGCCGCCGACCTTTCCGTCTGGAAGGAACTTGTTTTCGCGCTTGGGCACCCGGAATCGACGGTGGAAATCGCTTTCGTCGGAAAATACGTCGACCTGACCGAATCCTACAAATCGCTGACCGAGGCAATGATCCACGCGGGAATCGCAACGCGCGGCGAGGTGAAGGTGCGTTATCTGGATTCTGAAGAGATCGAATCCGACGGTTGCGAATCCCTGAAGGAAGTCGACGCGATTCTGGTGCCGGGCGGTTTCGGTCGTCGTGGAACCGAAGGAAAAATCGCGGCGATCCGCTACGCCCGCGAAAACGGCGTGCCCTATCTGGGCATTTGCCTCGGGATGCAGCTTGCCGTCGTCGAATTCGCGCGCAACGCGGCCGGAATGGCGGCGGCGCACAGCACCGAATTCGACAAAAAAACGCCTTACCCCGTAATTGGGCTGATCACCGAATGGCAGGATGTGTCGGGGAAGCTCGAAAAACGCAGCGAAGAATCCGACCTTGGCGGCACGATGCGCCTCGGCGGGCAAAAATGCCTGCTCGCCGAAGGTACGAAAGCGCGCGAAATCTATGGAAAACCGGAAATCGTCGAACGCCATCGTCACCGCTACGAAGTCAACAATACGCTCCTGCCCGCGCTCGAAAAGAAAGGTCTCGTCGTTTCCGGGCGCGCGCCCGGAACGCAGCTCTGCGAAATGGTCGAATTACCCAAGGATGTTCATCCCTGGTTCATCGGCTGCCAGTTTCACCCGGAATTCACTTCAACCCCGCGCGACGGTCATCCCCTGTTCGCCGCTTTCGTTCGCGCGGCCATTGCCAACAGGGCCCAAAAAGCAGCCCGAAGAGACTCTCAAGGAGCCGACGCGTGAAACTCTGCGGTTTCGATATTGGCCTTGAGCGGCCTTTTTTCCTGATCGCCGGCCCCTGTACGGCTGAATCGCTCGAACTCTGCATCGACATCGCGGAGTCGATGAAAGCGGTCTGTTCCCGGCTCGGCATTCCCTATATTTTCAAGGC
>JAIRZC010000180.1 GCA_031267455.1 Accumulibacter sp.
CTACACCACCAGGATTCCCTTGATAGTTCATCAAAAACTCACTCCGGTTGGAAAACCAAAAGTTCTTTCAACCCCTCTGCCCGGTCGTGTGCTCCGCGACCCGAAACCGAAAACTCTTGCAATCCGCCTGCTCGGTCGTGTGCTCCGCGACCCGACCTCGTTATACCGTCATACGAAGAAGGGTTCCTCGTCATACCGTCGCGCGGAAGGGGTTTACCTCCCCCTTTAGGGGGATAATCAGGCACGGGAGAGGGGTTCCCTCTTCCGCGCGGTTTCGCTTAGGCCAGAGCGTGGATTGAAACATAAATTACGCCGCTCTTGCCGGCAGCATTTTTTCCTCGCCAGCCCTGACCCAAACCTGGCCGTGTTGGCGTGGGCGAAGACGCGACCGGGGTGGACACGCATATTTCCGCGCCGTTTCCGCGCTTTCCATGAAATGGCAGGGCGATTTCGAGACAACGGCAGGCAAGTTACAGGGGGATCGGAAATGGCGTCGGAAATCGTAAAAATCCCGAAAAAATTCGCCGACGCCTGCGCTCTCATCCGCGACGGGAAATCCGATGGTATTGAAAAATTGCGGGCTTGCAAGGGACTTGAGCATCAAAAAACGGCGGTACTGGCCGAGTGCGCCTATTTCGACGGCGATTTCTCAAAGGGACTTTCCTTCGACATGGAAATCTGTCCGCATTGGGATGAGTGGCACTATTCCAACATCGGCACAGAGCACGTTGCGGCGATGGCCTTCGCGGCGCGGATATTGGGGCGAAAGGACGAAGTTGTCCGTTTCTTCGCTGAGCAGGGCGCGCGGGCAATGGGCGATCCGGAGATACCGGAACATATCCAAAGAGCGCGAAAAAACTACTACGCGCTGCAAACCGAATACATCAAAACCGGAGTCCTTCCCTACTTCACCGAGGATGAAACCTATCGTCCGCCGGAGACTTCTTCCTCCGTTGACGAAATCAGGAGCAATATTCGAAAGGATGGAAAGAAGCTCGACCTCGACAGCGACGAGGGCTGCTTCAAGGTGTTCAGGCAATGCTGCTCCGAGGGATCGCTTCCGGATATGCTCAAGCTTTATGAGAGGATCGCGGAAAACGATTTGAGCACCATGTGGCACATCAAGGCGCTCAGCGGGTGCAACTATCTCGGCGATGAGGAAAAAGGCTTGGAGATCGTTCTGCGCATGGCGAGGCAACGGCTTTGGCTGGCCGCTGCGGTCACCCAGGTCCGGCCCATGGAGTTTTTCTGCCATCCCTCCGTTTTTCCGTATTTGAGCGACAAGGCAAAGTTGAAGCAAATCATGCAGGCGGCCTACGTGGAGTGATGGCGCGAAAAGAGACGCTTCCCATGATCGTCAAGCGATAGTCGATAGAGCGGACGATTCGACCAGAGACTATGGCCGACTCCTGGACACCATGTCCGCGATATGCGCCGCTCGGTTTCTCTTTAATATGGCGGGCAAACCAAATCGCCGCCGAAAACGACACGGCCTCCCACCAGCGTTGCCTTGACCCGACCGGTCAATTCGGCGCCAAGGAAGGGGGTGTTCTTTCCGTCGCTGCGCAAGGTTTCCGGGCAGACGCGCCAGACCTCGACCGGGTTGAAAACACAAATATCCGCCGCGGATCCAACCGTCAGATTGCCCGCGTCGATTCCGAGAATGCGCGCGGGGTCGCAAGTGACGCGAGCGAGTGCCGTTTCCAATGGAAGCCCCGATTCTTCTGCCCACTTGAGCGCGAGTGGAAGGAAGAGTTCCAGCGCGCTTGCGCCCGGCGAAGCGTCGGGAAAAGGAAGTAGTTTGGCGTCTTCGTCGAGCGGTGTGTGGTCGGAACACAGAGCCGCCGTTCCGTCGGCGACCGCTTCGCGCAGCGCGTTTCGATCGCCGACCGACCTGAGCGGCGGGACAAAACGCGCATGGCTATCGAAATATCCGATGTCGTCTTCCGAAAGGTGAAGGTGATGGATTGCGACATCGCAGCTGACGTTTAACCCGGCACGCCGGGCTTTTCGGATGAGCGCGACCCCCGCGGCCGACGAAAGGCGACCGAAGTGCAGTTTGACGCCAGTCGCTTCGGCGAGCAACAGGGCAGTCGCGATCGCGACGGTTTCGGCGCAAACGGGAATCCCCGGCAAGCCGCGTCGGCTGGCGAATTCCCCGTCGTGCGCGACGCCGTCGCGCGAAAGGCAAGGGTCCTGCGCCTGCAGGTGAACGGCAAATCCGAAAGTCGCGGCGTACTGCATCGCGCGGAACAGTACCTGAGTGTCAAAGATGGGATACTGTACTTGGGAAAAAGCAACGCATCCGGCCTTGCTCAAGCTGTACATTTCCGCGAGTCGTTCCCCGGCGAGCTGCTGAGTCAGCGCGCCGACCGGGACGACGCGCGCGAGACCGAGCGCCGCGCTCCGGCGGACAAGTCGTTCGACGAGTCCGGGTTCGTCGAGAGGCGGCTGCGTATCGGGTAGGCAGACGGTCGCCGTGATCCCCCCGCCGACGGCAGCCGAAAGCTCGGGTTCGAGAGCGCCGAGGCGCGCCGAGAGGTCGACGAGCCCCGGACAAATTACCCAGTTACGCGCATCAATGTCGCCGCCTGGGACGAAACCCGGCGGGGGAGAATCGACGGCGACGATTCTCCCGTCCTGCACGAAAATGTCGGCAATCCGATCAATGTGGTTTTTCGGGTCGATGACGCGACCGTTTTTGATCGACAGTGCGTCTCCGGCGTACTTGCTCATGTTCTTTAGTTTCCCGCCAAAAGGCTCATGACAGCCATGCGGACCGCGATGCCGAAAGTTACTTGTTTCAGGATGACGGCCTGAGAGCCATCGGCGACTTCAGAGTCGATCTCAGTACCTCGGTTCATCGGCCCCGGATGCATCACGATGGCATCGGGCCGGGCGAGCGCCAGGATTTCGGGTTTCAACCCATAGCATCTGAAATATTCCCGCGCCGAGGGCAGCAAAGCGCCGTTCATGCGCTCATTCTGAAGGCGAAGCATGATGATCACGTCGCAACCGCCGACGCCCTCGCGCAAATCGTTCGCAACTTGAACGCCCATCGTTTTCATCGCGGCGGGCAACAGTGTTTGCGGGCCGATCACGCGGATTTCCGCGACGCCGAGCGTATTCAGCGCGTGAATGTCGGAACGCGCGACGCGTGAATGCAGAATGTCACCGACGATAGCGACTTTCAGCCCGGAAAAATCTTTTTTGTAATGACGAATCGTAAACATGTCGAGTAGTCCCTGCGTCGGATGCGCGTGGCGACCATCTCCCGCGTTGATCACGTGGATGTCGGAACGGTCGATCCGGTTCAGATGTTCGGCAATCAAATGGGGCGCGCCGGACGAAATGTGGCGGATGACGAACATGTCGGCGTGCATCGAAACAAGATTGTCGATCGTGTCTAGCAGGGTCTCGCCCTTGGACGTCGAGGAGCGCGCAACATCGAGATTGATGACGTCGGCTGAAAGACGCTTCGCGGCGATCTCGAATGTCGTGCGCGTTCGCGTCGAGTTTTCGAAGAAAAGGTTGAAAACGCTTTTGCCGCGCAACAGGGGAACTTTTTTGATGTCACGGTCGGAAACTTCGAGGAAACTCGACGCGGTATCCAGGATATTCAGCAGGATTTCGCGTGGCAGACCCTCGGTCGATAAAAGATGCGTCAAAGCGCCATCGGCGCTTATCTGGGGATTGGAGAGCGGCGGGTTATCCATGTTTTTCGAGCCGCCAACGCAATTTGCCGTTTTCGTCGGGTTCGAGAATCAGTTCTTCCCTGGGATCGAGTTCAACCTGCCATGCGCAAAACTCAGCATAGATCGGGAGTTCGCGTCCGCCGCGATCGGCGAGGACGGCGAGCCGGACGCTTGCCGGACGGCCGTAATCGAAGAGTTCGTTGATCGCCGCGCGCGTCGTGCGCCCCGTATAGAGAACGTCATCGACGAGGATCAGCGGGCGGTTTTCGACATCGAAAGGAATCGACGTGGGCTTGACCTGCGGATGCAGACCTTTTTCACCATAATCGTCGCGATAAAAGGAAACGTCGATGAGCCCGATTTCATCGGGAAGCCCAAGCAGTTCGCTGAAGCGGCGAGCGATCCATGCGCCGCCCGAATGGATACCGACGAGCATCGTTCCAGGATTCAGCTGCGGACGGATGATTTTGGCGAGATCGGCGCATTGCGCCTCGGCATCGGGAAAGCATTCAATGGGCATGGGGGATTTCCATCGATCGAGAAGCAATGCGGCTTTCAAAATAATATTCGAGGATGATCTGCGCGGCCAGGGCGTCGACGTATTCTTTCGCGCTCCTGGACGAATGACCTCCCGCGCGCAGACGCTCCTCGGCTTCGACCGAACTCAAGCGTTCCTCGGAAAAATCAACCGGGAGTGCGAAACGGTCGCGCAGGTCGGCGGCAAAACGCGCGCAACGAGCTGTCATTGTGTGTGGGGTGCCGTCGAGCGAAACAGGGCGACCGACGACGAGCGTGACTGGCTTCCACTCACGGATCAATGCGCCGATTTCCGAAAATTGCCCATCGCGGCTTTTGTTCCTGAGCGTCGTCAACGGGTGAGCCTGCGCGAGCGTAGCCTCGCCGACGGCCACTCCGATCCGTTTTTCACCGAAATCGAAAGCGAGCACCGTCCCGCGCAACGGACTTTCCGAATCAGGCATGCCCGGCTTTTCCAGAAAAATTCGCGAAATCGATTCCGAGCCTTTCCATCGCGGACGGTAGCTTTTCCTCGAAGGGTGTTTCGAAGAGGATGCGTTGATCCGCGGGAACCGTAAGCCACGCGTTCTGTGATATCTCACATTCGAGCTGGCCCGCGCCCCATCCGGAGTAACCAAGCGTGAGCATCATTTCATGCGGCTTTCCTTCGCGCGCAAAAGCCTGAAGCACATCGCGCGAACTTGTGAGTCCGACATCGTCGTTGACGACGAGCGTCGCCTGCCATCGACCGAGCGGACGGTGCAGGACGAATCCGCGGTCGGTTTGAACAGGCCCACCGAAAAGAACGGGACAAGCCGACAGGTCGACGGTCTCCGAGGTCTCGATGTTGGCGTTGATCTTTTCCAGAAGCGAGGATAAGCTCATGTCGGTCGGTCGGTTGACGATGATGCCAAGCGCGCCCTGGTCGTTGTGTTCGGCAATGTAGATGAGTGATCGGGCAAAAAAGAGGTCTTCCATCGCGGGCATCGCAATAAGGAAGTGATCGGTGAGGTTTATGCTGCCCATATTGTTATTTTAGCTGTGAAAATGGAAATTGTGCCGTAATTCCGTTTCCACGTAGCCGGCGATTTTGAAAGTTCGCCCTGACGCGACCAAACGCGCCGACCCCAGACCATCCTCACGTTTCCGACGATTCATGGCAGAGTAAAAAAGTCGGTGGTTTTCAACGGATTTTTAATCTTCCGCGCAAAAAGCTCCGCAGTGGGGCGCGGATTTGCGCCGTATTTCGGGCAGTAAAAATTTTCGTTTGAAATCATATAATTATAGAATTTCTTTTGATGAAATGCAAGGCATTTTATACGCATTCCATCTTTTGCGCGCAAAGTGCTTCGAAAACCGAATTTTCGAATTCGCGGAAGATACCGAGGCGGGCGACACGCCGGGTTTCGTTTCCGAATCGTCCAAGTCCTTGACGAAAGATGGAAATGAGCGGACGCCACATAACGTCGGAACCGAAAAGGAACCCCGGCGGTTTGAACCTCTGGAAAGCCCCCGCCTGCCTGGATGATTTTCATGGCCATTCCCGTAAGAACGGTGTAAGTCTCACCGTTCTCTACCCTGCTGTCGAAGAGGTCACGGATTTCTTCCCTTTTGGAATTCGATTTCTCGATTTCGCCCCCCATGAGTTTTTCGAGTCCAAATCCCACTACTTTACCGAACAATCCCATTTTATTTTCTCCCGGCGAATAATTAATTCCAATATAGAAGACCTTTGTAGATATAAAAGATGATACTGCATAACATCAGAATGACCCCTGCTGCGAGACACAGATGCCGGCGTATTCCAAAGTCGTAATTTCTCACGGAATGACGACATGGGTACAGCCATTTCCAGTTGAAAATGAAACCTGAAACCAACAGGCATCCGCCGAGAAACAATGTTCCGCACGGCCCCATCAGCCAAGTGATTTCCACCAGACGAAAATTTCCTCAAGAAAACGGCTCCCGCTCAACTTTCATCTTCCCTGAGGCGGCGACGAGAATCGATTGTATTTTTCCCCTGAACTGACGAGTTATAGGCCATTTATGGCATTTGTCCGCTCGTTGCCGCATGGGTGGCGAGTATCCTCAAAGGCGTGATTTATGTGAAAGCAGCGATTGAACTATCCGCGCCGAGCGCCTAAAATACCCGCTGAGAAAGCGGGCGTCGTATAATGGTAATACCCAAGCTTCCCAAGCTTGTGCCGTGGGTTCGATTCCCATCGCCCGCTCCAGTCTTTGTATTTACTTTTAAATCCCCACACTTTTGGCGCGGGGATGCGAGCGAGGCGCGCCGAACTATTTTATTGCCTTCCCGCCTCTCGCTTACATTATTATGCTTATCGTAAATACGCCCCAAACGGAATGCGGCTCCTGGTCACACCCTCCCCCAGATGTTGAACAGGAAGAAAAGGCTACAGGCTGCGCCAATGCTTGCCTGTGCGTTGGCAACTCGTCAACTCGTGCTCTGAAAACGAACAACCCCTGCAGCAACCGCATCGAGAATCTTCAGTACCTGTTCGCAATCCTTAAAAAAGGGGAATACACTGAAACGAAACTTGGGAGACGGACCGTGCCGTGTTGGGCGACCAAGGCTATGTCAGCAACAAGCTAAAGCGTTATGCGCGCCGCGCGGAAGTGTTCCGGGGCGTCTGCCCCAGGGCCAGCGCGAAGCCTCCGATGACGGAGGCCAACAAATGCTCCAACCGCAAGATGTCGCCGATCCGCCCGCGGGCCGATCCCATATTTCGCGTCATCAAGGGTCCGTTGGGTTATGCGAAAACGTGCTATAAAGGGATTGCGAAGAATGCTGCCCAGGTGTTCTCGTTGATTCGACTCACAAACCTTTACTTGGCGAGGCGAGCTTTGATGAATTAACGGGCATCGTGCGCCCGCAATGCCTTCGCAGGGGCGATCGAGGCTGAAAAGCCTCGGAAATCAGCGCCTTGGGCGAGTAGGTTTTTATCATTCCGGCCAGCTGCGGAACGCTGCAAGGATGGCTGCGCATAAGTGACCTCATTGATCGGGGGTGTCCTAAGGGAAGTGTTTGTGGGCACTTCCCCGCCCGTTATAATGCCTCTTTCATTCACCAGCCGAGGGACAATCATGAAAACGGGCAAACTGAACAGGCAAATTATGACAGTGGTTCTGGCCGCGGGCCTGGGCGGCATGTGTGTCGCGCAAGCGGCTGACGAGCAGGAACAGAAGGGCCGGCTTGATACCTTGCGCGTTGCGTTCAACGGAGGTGCACAGAGCAAAGCTCCGCAAACTGCTCCGGTTGCGCCTGCTCCCGCAATCCTGACGCCCGAACAACAGAAAGCCAAGGCCACGCTGGAAAAGATTTTTACTTGTGAACAAACGTCGCAATCTGTTGACGTCATTAAACTCCTGAAGGTTTTGGGTGCCACCAAAGGGAAAGCACCTGCCAAAGAGCCTGCTGGTTTGCCCGGTGGTGGAGCGTATAAACTTAATGCCCCTCTGAAACTTTGGGGAGCCAATTCTTATTATTTTAATGCGGTCGACCAAGGGTATCCCGTTCTTTTTCTTGTTGCATATTTCAAATCAAAAGACATTAGTCAGAGTGCGCTTGTTCAAAAAGCAAAGTTAAAAAAACAGCCCCACTATACTTCTGATAAGTCTGATCATGTTTGGGAAAGAGACGTAAAAAATTCTAGAAGAATTATTACAAAGTCAAAATCAGCGACGAATAAAGATGAATATTTCTTTGTTCAGTGCTATCCACTGGGCTGATAAAAATATCAACCCCACGCCCAATTTTTGGAACAGTGGATGCGCAAACATGCCTGATATCCCCTGCCGGGAACCAAAGTCTGTCGGTCGGGAAACGGTTCGACCGTGGTTTTGGCCGCTATTCTCCACAACGACAGTCATCGAGCGACAAGCAGGCGGGTAATAACGCCGAAGAACAAACCCATCCAAGCTGCTTGGTAATCCCCCCAGAGTCGCGGCGACACCGCCGCGACTCTGGTGAATGACCAGACCGGGTGGGCCGCCCCCCGATGCTCACCGGCGCGCCCAGCCGGATAAAACGCTTATGGCGCAGACCGCATTGTTGGCTGACGTTCGGGATGGCACGCGATGAGATGCAGGGGAGCGGCCGCTGCAGCCCAGACCTTGGAGACTCTCATGGCAGACCATCACGCCCGCCACAATCCGCTGGGACAAGACGCCCTGTTCATTACACCCGCATCGCTCATGCTCGATGCACGCCTCACGCCGCTGGAACGCAACGGCTGGCAGGTTCTGCGTATGCTGTGCTCCGCAGAGGGCATCAGCCCGCTGGCAAGCCTGGGACGGTTGCGCCGCTACCTCACCTCTACCCCGCTGGGCAAGCGGGCCGGCTATGAGATGGCTTGGCGCGTTCTCGTCGTACTTTGTCTCAGCGAGTTGTATCAGGTTCACAAAAGTGCCCTGGACTCCCAGCAGGCCTGCGCGCTCATGCCTTGCCCTCGATGATGCGCGCCACTTCCAGCGCTTGCAAGTCGAAGAGCATGGCGTAAATCGGGTGATTGTTGGCGAAGAGGGTGGCGGCCAGGTCTTGCGCCGCTTTGCGCAGGGCTTCGCCTTGCAGCGCAGCCAGCTTGCCAAGGCCAGCGGCTTCGCAAGCGTCGAACAAACGGATATTCGCGGCGTGAAGTTCGTCAGGGAAGAACAGCTCAAAGACGAGTCCGTTGATGAGTTGCTCGAACTGTGGGTTACTGGTAGCCAAAACGCTGTTGGCTGCCCCCCCAATCACCGCCTTTTGTTGCGTGGCGGCCGATGGAATCGGGAAAGCCTCCAGTCCTTCTGGCTGCACTTCATAGTAGCCATTTTGCTTCCCGACAAAACGGCTTCTGGCGTAGTAGGCTGATACGCTGCTATTCAGCAACGCCAGCAGGTAAAACCGATTATCTCCAGCCGGAATGAAATAGGCCGTGTTACCCAAATAGTGCGCCTCGTTGTCCAGTGAGAATGTCGGCTCGATTGACACTTTGGTAGATATTATTTTCGGTTGCTCAAACTCTTGCCAATATGCGATGTTATCTTGAATTTCAAACCACTCGTAGCTGCCCGCTTTTCGCCCTTCCCACTTTCCATCGCGCTTGTCGTCCCAGTTCTCTGGCTTAGGCACGAGTTGGGCTTTGAAGGTGAACAGATATTTTTTGATGGCGGGGTATTGGCCAATTGGGAATGGCCTCCTTGTGAAAATGAGCCAGAGGTCTTCTGGCTGCGCTTTCCATCGCTTTACATCATTCCCGCGCACGAACGGCTTGATGATGTCCGAAGACTTTGCGTCCTCGGCAATCAGTCTTGCTCGTGTCTTGCCATCAATGACGAACGCTTCATTCAAGCCTGTCGTGATGCCACGCGATACCCTCGCACCAAGATACTTCCGTAGCGGCATTCCCGCGCTGATCAGGCGCTCCAGCAGTTGCCGCTTCCCCACAGGCTGTAAT
>JAIRZC010000238.1 GCA_031267455.1 Accumulibacter sp.
CTATTTCTACAAAACTTCCCAGCTGGGCGTTCTGGATATGGATTCCCTGGAAATACGCACCGCGACCCTCAGTCCGATGAACCTGATCCTGGCCGTCACCACACCAGATCCCGACACGATGTTCCTGATCGGGTCTTTTCGCGGTCTCGGAAAAGAGGCGATGTTGTACTCGCTGGACAAGCGTACTATTTCCAGCGTTCGTCTCGATCGCCTGCTCTCGGAGCGAGTGCTTTACATCGCCTCGGTGAAGCGCAACGCGGTAATCGACGGAGCTAAGATATCGCTGTTGCCTGAAGAGTGGTCGGCCGATCCGCCCGTCGACATCAACGTCTTCATCGAAGAGCGCGAGAGAGAAGCGCAGGAGAAAATAGCCGCGAGCGCGGCGCGAACTATCGGCATGCAGGTCGAACGCCTCTCGGCGATAGCTGGGACGGCGGATATCGAAGCTGTGGGAGTGTACGAGGGCGAAAGCGCATCCCGCAAACCACAGCCCCGGCCTTTTCTCCGCACGGCGCCGATGATGCCTCCCGTCAGAATCTCGCGCGACACCCCCGCCCTCGAGAGGGCAGCGCCCTCTCGTCCGTCAGGCGCGGTGCAGGTGCGAGTCCGGCGTGGCCGTCCGGTACTGCTGGTGCTGAGTTCTTATGAACCGGTGCACTGGAGGATACAGAGGGAACCGGGCGCGAAAGTGGTAGCGGTATTGCGCGGCGGCTACTTTGCGTCCGAAGTATCCGGCGCGGGCGATGCGCGCGTCTACGACATTGGTCGCGTGTATTCCTACAAGCGCGGTGACGACAACTACGCGCGCCTCGATAAAGAAGTGCGGCAATGGACCGGAAAACGCATCGACACCTTCCAGGGCAGACACAGCGGAAAATCCTTCGAGGTCGGTGGGCCGTAAAGATTATTCCTCATGCGCCGAAAACGATTTGACGAACATTCCTGGCGTCTAGTCGTTGCGAAAATTCGATCGGAACACACCGCGGTGAGTCGATGTCGCGTGATCGATTCGGAATTCGGTAAAGTCCAACCGCGAGAGGTTTTCTTCCCCCCTGAACGCCTGCGACAAAGCCCCGGTCACCGGAACGAAATTATTTCTGCCTTCGCGCCTCGTGAAGGGGGTTCAAGCCGGAATCGAGCTTTGCGGCGACGGCGCTTGTTTTACTTCCTTCCTCCCTCTGGTGATTGGCTTTTCAATTGCGCGTAGGTGAAGCGCGGAACGTCGAAGCAATCGGTCGTTCGGCAATAGGTGGAGGGCGATCCCATCCGCGCGACCGGAGAAAAGCCCTGAATGTGATTGTTCGGGCCGACGAGCGCGTCGTCGATGTGAAACATGAGAATCTCGCCAATGACAAGTGTGTAAGTCCCGAGTTTCTGATGACTGAAAAGCTTGCATTCGAGACTCGCGCGCGCTTGCGCGATACGGGGGACGGCAATTTTGACGGAAGGCGCTGTTTGTACGCCCGCCGCGGAAAGTTCACTCTCGTCGGGAGGAAAATCGGCGGCCGAGATGTTCATCGCGTCGAAAACGTCTTCAGTCACAAGGTTGACGACGAATTCGCCGTTCGTGAGGATATTCCGCGTCGTGTCCTTGGGACGTCCGTCCTCGTACTGCCCGATACTGACCATCAAATAGAGGGGTTTGTTGGACAAGGCGTTGAAAAAACTGAACGGGGCGAGATTGACGAGCCCTTCGGCGTTCTGGCTGGTAATCCACGCGAGCGGGCGCGGGACGATCAGGTTGCTCATCAGCTTGTAACCTTCGGCGGGGGACGATTGGGACGGATCGAATTTTATGGAAACCTCCTGTGCATTTGAAAACTATGAACCGCGCGGCGTCTTTTCGCTTCCATTCACGCGCGTCGACGCCGCCTTGGCGCGCCGCTGTCGCCCGGCGCGAGCGATTCAGCGCATTATCCGCCCTTTCAAGGCGATGGAGGCTGGCTTTGAAAAAGCGCCGGGGCTTTTTCCGTAAAAATCCAGTCGTGGGATGCGAAAGTCGTGTTTTACGAAGGACTCAGGTTTCCAGCGCGCCAATCAGGGTTTTTACGTCATCGACGCCGTTGGTGGTCAGCCAGTCCCCCATTTCCCGCACGATCCGCGGCGCTGCGTCGGGACGGACGAAATTCGCGGTTCCGACCTGCACGGCCGTCGCGCCCGCCAGGATGAATTCGAGCGCGTCGGACGCGCTGGCGATTCCGCCGATTCCAATGACGGGGAGCTTGACAGCGCGCGCGACTTGCCAGACCATCCTGAGGGCGACCGGCTTGATGGCGGGACCGGAAAGGCCGCCGGTCACGTTCGCTAAAGTCGGGCGACGTTTCGCAAGGTCTATCGACAGGCCAAGCAGGGTATTGATCAGTGAGATCGCGTCGGCGCCCGCGTCGGCACAGGCGCACGCCATTGCAACGATGTCGGTGACATTTGGAGAAAGCTTGACGATCAGTGGTTTCGTCGTTTCGGCGCGGCAGGCGGAGACGACATCCGCGGCACTCGCGGGATCGACGCCGAAAACGATCCCGCCTTTCTTGACGTTGGGGCAGGATATATTTACTTCGATCGCGGCGATTTCAGGAATCGCGTCAAGTCGCGCGGCCATTTTTGCGTAGTCCCCGATGGTTTCGCCGAAAAAATTGGCGATGCAGGGCGTTTTGACCGCCCGCAGGAAGGGAAGTTTTTGCGCGGCAAAGGCGTCGATGCCGATATTCTGCAACCCGATGGCGTTGAGCATGCCCCCCGGCGTTTCGCAGATGCGCGGCGGAGGATTTCCCGCGCGCGGTTCGAGCGACAAGCCTTTCGTGATGAAAGCGCCAATCGATTCCAAATCCATGTGCGCGGCGAACTCGGCGCCATAACCGAAGGTGCCCGACGCGGTCATGACCGGGTTCCTCAGCGGGATACCCGCAAGATCGACCGAAAGATCGGGGACGCTCATTGTGACATCTTCCAGTCAATTTCTCTTGCGTCGAAGACGGGGCCTTCGGCGCAAACGCAGCGAAAATCCGGCGTTCGTACCGAGTGGCGGCGTCCGGGAACGACGCAACCCAGGCAGACACCGATTCCACAGGCCATACGGCTCTCGAGCGAGACCTGGCAGGGAATCGCGCGACATGCGGCGATTTTCGCGACGGCGCGCAGCATGGCTTCGGGACCGCATGCGTAAATCGTTGCGCCGATGTCCAGGGATTCGAGATGCCGCACCAGGGGCTGTGTGACCAACGCGCGTTCGCCGATCGAACCATCTTCGGTCGTGAAACGGCATTCGACACCAATCGCCTCGAAAGCGTCGGCACAGAGAATGTCACCGCGCACCCGGCCTCCGGCAAAAAGGCGCACCGTCGAGGAAGCTTCGCGCAGCTTCCTGGCCAGCGCGTAGAGTGGCGCGAGGCCGATTCCGCCGCCGACGAGCAGTTTTTCACCGGCGGAATCGTCGAGGCTAAAGCCTTTCCCGAGCGGACCGAGAATGTCGAGGATGTCTCCCTTCTTTTTCTCGGAGAGCATCGCCGTCCCCCTTCCGATAACGCGATACAGAATTTCGAAATACGCGCCATCGGAAGCGGCGCCGGTATCGAAGACCGCAAAGGGACGGCGCAGCAGGGGATCGGTCGAATCGTTGACTCTAAGCATGACAAAACGCCCGGGCGCGGCTTTGCGGACGAAGGCTTCCGACACCAAGAGGCGCATACGCCGGTATCCCGGCGAGATCTCGGTGTTGAAGAGGACGAAAGATTCGGTCAGCATGTTCGCCGAAAAAGCCTCGAGGACTTTCAAGTACCGGAAGGAGCGATGAGCGCCATGACGACGCTGTTCCGCGTGTGACGGAAGCCTTTCCTCGAACTAATTTTCGGGACGATCTGTTCCGTTCCGTAACAGCCGATGATCGGTATCTTCGGAAAGCGTTCGCGCAACACACAAAGGTCGACATCGTCCCGGTCGTAAAAAAACGGACCGCGTCCAATACAGGAAAACATCAAGGCGCCGGCGGGATCCGCCATTCGGGCGGCTATCTGATCGACGGAGCGGCGGACATCTTTCGGGACGGTCCAGCGATCGCGGCGCGCCCAGCACAGATATTCTCCAGCAAGAGTTTCGCCCGCAAGCGTAATCGAATTGTCCGAGTTGGCCGAGACGAGAGGGAGGATACGATAATCGCCATCCGGGAAAGCGTCGAAATCATCCGGCGCCTTTGCGACGAGCGCCATCAGTTGATGCAGCGGAACCTGGATTGGAAAATGGCGAAGCAGACTCTTGAAAGCCGATTGGCTACCCAGCGGCGGGTGGGCCAACTTTTCGAGAGTAAAACTGGAAGCGCTTTCGATCCGTACCGGTGGGGTGAGCAAAAGGAGTCCGGGGGAAACTCCGATCTCGACGCGCGCGCCGCCGATCTGGACGCCGGCACGTGGCGGCGACAGAGTTCGGCCACACTGCCATACCGCCGGCTGGACGGGGTTTTCCGAAAATTCGCCTGAAAACACGCCGCCGAAGCGCGTCGTTTGCTCCGAAGACGAGAGTTCATCCCATGGGCGCTCCCAGTCACCCGAATAACTCAGGGTCGGCTGGGGGTTTTCCTCGTCCGGCGGTTGCAGGGATGCGCGCCCGCCAAAGACCATGGCGGCGGCGGCCGGACGATCCAGTGTCCAGCCTTCTTCGGTCAGAACACCCGCCGCAAGCCCGCCGAAAACCATCGTGCACTGCGCGGCCTGCGCCGCCGCCGTAACAGCTGCCTGCGTGAGCCGGGAGAACTCGGGAGTCAGGAAGAGCAGCACACCATGCGCGGAGGCCAAGCCGGCTTTCTCGAGCGCCCGATGCGTCGTATTCCTGACCAGATCGGGAGTCGGCTCGTTGGCGGATAGCTGCGCGGTCGCAAGGATCATGTCTGGGATTTCGATTCGTATTCGCACAAGTCCGCAATGACGCAACGGAGGCATTCCGGCTTGCGCGCCCTGCAGACGTAACGTCCCTGCAAGATCAGCCAGTGATGCGCATCCCGGCGAAATTCGTCGGGCACACATTCTAACAGTTTGAGTTCGACCGCCATGGGGGTTTTCCCCGGAGCGAGCCCCGTTCGGTTGGAAACCCGGAAAATATGCGTATCGACCGCGATCGTCGGTTCGCCAAACGCGACATTCAGGACAACATTGGCGGTTTTTCGACCAACGCCTGGAAGCGCTTCAAGCGATTCCCGGTCACGCGGTACCTTGCCCCCGTGTCGTTCGACGAGAAGCCCACAGGCGGCGATGATATTCCTGGCTTTTGTATTGTAGAGACCGATCCGGTTGATGTAGCGCGTGAGTTTTTCTTCGCCGAGCGCGCGCATTTTCTCGGGCGTCGGCGCGGCGGCGAAAAGCGCCGGCGTCGCAAGGTTGACGCTCTTGTCGGTAGCCTGTGCCGAGAGGATTACCGCGATGAGCAGTTGGAAAGGCGTGGCGTAGCGAAGCTCGGATCGCGGCGCCGGATTGGCTTTATGCAGACGGCGGAAGATTTCAGCTCGTTCCGCGGAATTCATCGGGAGGTATCCATCGCCTGGCGAGCGGCGGATTCGACAGGGTGCACCGAGACATCGCTTCGGCGAGAGGAAAGGGCGTTCTTCGCCGCGATCATGAAGGCGAGCAGAATGAAAGCGCCTGGCGGCAGGACGAAAAAAATAGCGCCGGGATAATCGTCACCAAAAACGCGAAGACCGGAAAGCGAAGGGATGATCGACTCGACCCCGGAAAAGAGCGTTCCGCTTCCAAGCAGTTCGCGCAGCCCGCCGAGTACGACGAGCGTCCACAACATGCCGATTCCCATCGAAATACCATCGAAAAAAGATTGAATCGGCCCGTTCTTCGCGGCGAAAGCTTCAATCCGCGCGAAAACGATGCAGTTGGTAATGATCAGCGGGATAAAAATGCCGAGGACATTATGTATCTCGGAAAGCCAGGAAGCCATGCACTGGTCGACGATCGTGACGAGCGTCGCCGCGATCATGATGAAGATCGGCATGCGGATTTCATGAGGAATGAATTTCCTGAGGCAGGAAACGGAAAAACCGGAAAGCGCCGTGACGAGAAGCGTCGCAAGCGAAAGCATCGCGCCGTTGACAAGCGTCGTCGTGACGGCGAGCAGAGGGCAGAGGCCGAGCGTTTGCGCGAGGCTTGAATTCTGTTTCCAGATTCCGTTGGCGAAAATCTCGCGCAGTTCCGCGCGCGTAATCATGGGGTGTCTCCTTGCGACGAATGAGAAAGCGCCGTCACAGGGTCTTTTTCGGGAACGCCGTAGAGCGTCTCATGACGCTCCGCGACGAATTTTAACGTATCGCGCACGGCGCGGACGATTGCGCGTGGGCTGACCGTCGCGCCTGCAATAAAATCGAAACTCCCGCCATCTTTCCTGACCTTCCATTCGGATTCGGGGCGCGCGCCAAACGACAGTCCGCCGAACTGAGCTATCCACGGATTCTTCCGGTTCTTGTCCTTTTTGGGGTCGATGTAATCACCGAGTCCGGGTGTCTCACGGTGTTCCGTCACGCGCACTCCTAGCAGCGTTCCGTCCGCGCGGATACCGATCAGAAGGCCGATTGGGCCGCCGTACCCTCCGCGCGCCGATGTTTCGACAACGAGGACGGCAGGCGCGCCGTTTCTGCGTCCGCGGTAGAAAACGGAAGGAACGTTCAGCGCGGAGGACGGATCGGCGTCGAGGCGCAGGACGTCACTGACAAGATCATTATCGTAAATTCCATGCGGAAGGATTTCTTCGATCGCGCGCATTCTCTTCGCGCGCAGCGAAGCCTCCATGACCGGGCGGGTTAGCGTGTGCGAAACGGCGAGCAGCAGGGTCGAAATCGCGGTGAATATAGCCAGAATCACGGCACTGCGGAGGGCAACGCGAACAGGAATGTCGGAGGGTGTCGCCAAGGCGCGGGCGACTTCGTTTTCGGCGGGGATCATTTTTTCTTCATGCCGAAAACGGGCGGGCGCGTCAGGAGGTCGATCAGCGGCGCGCAGACGTTGAGAATCAGGACGGAGAAAGCCACGCCATCCGGGTATCCGCCGAAAACACGAATCGTGTAGGCAAGGATTCCCGCGGAAAACCCAAAGATCATCTTTCCCATGTCGGACGCGCAGCCGGAAACCGGGTCGGTCACGATGAAAAAAGCGCCGAGCAGAACGCCGCCCGAAAAGGTGTGGAAAAGCGGCGACGCGAAACGTCCCGGATCGAAAAACCAGCACGCGGCCGAAAGCGCGACGACACCAAAAAGAAAACCCGCCGGAGCGTGCCAGCGTATGACTTTGCATCGAAGAAGCCAGAGGCCGCCGAGAAAATAGGCGGCCGCGACACATTCCCACGCGCGACCTCCGGCGAGACCATAGATTTTCGTATCGGAGAGCATTGTGGCGATCGGTGTTTCCGGCGAAATCCGGAGCGCCGTTTTCAGGGCATCGAGCGGTGTCGCGCTCGTGAGCGCGTCCAGGTTCCTCGATAGGCCGAGGACGGCGAGGATCTGATCCGTGAAGCGCGTGTCGAGCGTGACCGAAGGCCATTGCGACATCAGCGCGGGGAAGGAAACGATACACGCGGCAAAGGCGACCATTGCCGGGTTGAAAGGATTCTGGCCGAGACCGCCGTAAAGGTGTTTGGCGATCACGATTGCGATCAGCGCGCCGCTTACAGTCAGCCACCAGGGAGCGATCGGCGGAAAGGTCAACGCAATCAGCCAAGACGTGACAAGGGCGCTTCCGTCGGAAAGGAAAGGTCCAAGGGGTTTCCCGCGCAACTTCAACATCGCGGCTTCGGCAAAAAGCGCCGTCGCCGAAGCGATCACCATCTGCAGAAGGATCGCCGGACCAATTAGGCAGGCATAGACCGCAACCCCCGGCAGGAGAGCAAGCAGAACCTTAACCATAAGGCTCCGGACGCTTTTGTTCTGGCTAAGATAGGGTGGAGAAATAAAGCGCATCGTATGAATTCTATCCCGCGACATCGTTCGGCCTCACGGCGGGATTTTTTTCGAGCGCCGTTTCCCTGTTTCCAGCGGTTTCCGCGTTTTTCGCCGCCTGGGTTTCGCGTTGCAATCGGGCGCGTTCGACAGCGGCTTCAATCAGCGCTCTCTTCGTTGCATCCGCATCGCCCGCGCCTGAAGTTTTTGCGGTCGCCTTTTGCAGACGTTCGGCTTTTTCCGCTTTCATGCGTTCATCACGCTTCTTGCGTCCTTCGATGCGAAAGCGTGTCGCGGCGGCTTTTTCCGTCTCTTTGCGGCGCGCGGCGATTTCGCTTTTCGCAAAACGGAAATACCGGACGAGCGGAATCCGCGATGGGCAGACGTAAGCGCAGCAGCCGCACTCGATGCACTCATCGATGGAGAGTTTGATCGTTTTGTCGAATTTTTTCGCGCGCGAAAAACGATAAAGCTCAAAAGGCTGAAGCTCGTGTGGGCAAACATGGGCGCAAGCGCCGCAGCGGATGCACGGCATTTCGGGCCGCGGTGGCGGAAAAAGCGGCGTCGCGGCGACGATCACGCAGTTGCAAGCCTTGACGACGGGTGCGGAAAGCCCCGGAATTTCAAAGCCCATCATCGGCCCGCCCATCAAAAACCCACCGGTATCGGGTTTGGGGCAGCCGATCGCGACGAATTCCCCGAACGGCGTTCCGATCAGCGTTTCCCAATTGCCCGCGATCTTTACATTGCCGGTCAAAGTGACGATTCGCGAAATCAGCGGTTCGCCAAAAGCAACGAAGCGCCACGTGCTGTACGCGGTCCCGACATTGAAGCATTGCACGCCCATTTCGGGCGAGCGTCGGGTCGACGGAATTTCCTTGCCGGTCAGCACGCGGATCAGCTGTTTTGCCGCGCCGGTCGGATAGCGCGTCGGAACGACGACGACCTCGAAATCAAAACCAAGCGTTTCGACGGCGCGCCGCATTGCGACGGCCGCCTCGGGCTTGTTATCCTCGATCCCAATCAAAACACGCCTCGGTTCAAGGAGATCGCGGAAAATCGAAGCGCCGTGGACGATGTCCTCGGCGCGCTCGCGCATCAACAGGTCATCGCAAGTCACGAAGGGTTCGCATTCGGCGCCGTTGATGACGACGAACTCCATTGCCGTCGATTTTGCCGCCGAAAGCTTGGCATGCGTTGGAAAGACCGCGCCGCCAAGCCCGACGATCCCGGCGTCGCGCAGCGCCTTGCGCACTTCGTCGGGCGCAAGCGTAGCGTAGTCGAGCGGCCTGCGCTCGATCCACGTATCGAGACCATCGGGTTCGATTATGACCGAAAGCGTCGACAGCCCAGAGGGATGCGTGGCGAGGCGATCTTCGATCGCAAGCACCTTGCCTGAAGTCGGCGCGTGGACAGCCGCCGATATCCAGCCATCGGCTGCCCCGATCCGCTGTCCCTTGAGGACGGTCTCGCCCACGCGCACGCAGGGAATCGCGCGAGCGCCGACATTCTGATGCAGGGGAAGAATCAGCTGGGAAGGCAGGGGATGCTTTCCTATCGGCGCTTGCGCCGAGGCGGATTTGTGCGTAACGGGCTCGACGCCTCCCTTGAATCTGAAAAGTTTTCGAAGCATCTCCGGGCGCATCCCGCGATTATCAGGCAAAGCGGCGGATTTCGAACACCGGAGGCTTCCATTTCCAGTTGTCGATCGTCTCGGGGATCGTTCTCATCCGGATACACTCCGCAGGGCATGATGCCGCGCACCGTTCGCAACCGGTACAGATCGACCCGACGACGGTATGCAACTGTTTTGCCGCGCCGACGATCGCGTCCACGGGGCATGCCTGAATACAGAGCGTACAGCCGATGCAAGAAGCTTCGTCGATCTCGGCGACCTGCGGCGGTTTTTCCACGACTCCCGATACCGGAATCTCGCGTCCGAGGAGATCGGCGAGTTTACGCGCTCCCGCCTCACCGCCGGGAGGACAGAGATTGATCGGCGCGCCACTGGAAATTGCTTCGGCATAGGCGCGGCAACCGGGGAACCCGCACTGGCCGCATTGCGTTTGCGGCAGAGCGCTCTCGATTTTATCGACGAGCGGATTTCCCTCGACGCGGAAGCGTGCCGACGCCCAACCGAGTACCGCGCCGATGAAAGCCGCGCCCAAGGTCATCACGGCAACGGCGACCAATACGCTATCGATAATATTCATCCCTTATCCGTAACGGTCCAGCCCCGCGAAGCCCATGAATGCGAGGCTCATCAGGCCAGCCGTGACAAAGGCGATCGCCGTGCCGCGGAAAGGCAGCGGGACATCGGCGGTATCGACGCGTTCCCGGATTCCGGCGAGCAAGACCAGCGCGAGCGTGAAGCCCGCGGCGGAACCGACGCCGAAAAGCAGCGACTCGATGAAATCATGGCGCTCTCCGACGGCGAGCAGCGGAATTCCGAGTACCGCGCAATTTGTCGTGATCAAAGGGAGATAGATGCCGAGCACCTGATGCAGGACGGGACTCGTCCTTCGAATGACGAGTTCCATGATCTGAACGATCGCCGCGATCGTGATGATGAAGGAAATCGTGCGCAGGTAAGCGATGTCGAGCGGAACGAGCAGGTAGGCATCGATGACGTAGCACGCGCCGCTGCTCAAAGTCATCACGAAAGTCGTCGCCGCGCCCATGCCGAAGGTCGTTTCGAGCTTCTTTGAAACGCCGAGAAAAGGACAAAGGCCGAGAATTCTGACCAAGACGACATTATTGACGAGAACGGCGCCAATGATGAGGAAGAGATAGTGCGACATGGGACGGAAATTATCTACCGATACCGGGTGGCGATCAACTTTTGCGCCCGCCCAAAAGTCGGTTGGAATCGATGAGCCGAAGCAAAAGGAGACGAGAAAAGTTTTTCACGGATTTTACGCGAATAATCGTCGCATTTGCGCGGAGCGCCAAAGAATAATGGGCTGTTCCCCCGCAACCGGTTCGGTCGGGCCCGGCAGGCGTTTTCGCCTTCACC
>JAIRZC010000259.1 GCA_031267455.1 Accumulibacter sp.
TGGCGCGACCCGGACGTCGAAACCCTCGGGGATCACACCCGCCCAAGCCAGAACGTAGACGCGGACGGCGTGGCCGCGCCGCAGGCATTCCTGTGAAATGCGCAGAAAATCCCGCTGCAGTCCGCCGAAAGGAAAATATTTGTATAGAACGAAGGCCAGGATCACACGCGAAGGCCCAAGGAAGGTTTCCCCGCGTGATGGACAGCGAGCGCACAGCCACATTCGGGTGAGAACGGTTTTTCGATCTCGGTGGTAAAAAACATCGGCGTTCCGGTAAAAAGCGAGCGTAAGATTATACTCGGTCAATATCAGTAATAACGCGCCTCGCCCGCCGGACGCGTCTTGAAGCGGCGGTGCACCCAGTAGTACTGCTCAGGCATCGGTCGGATCGCGTCTTCGATAGCCAAATTCATCCGGCGCGTGTCGGTCTCGACATCAATGCCGGGAAAGTCGTCCCACGGATCGCCGATTTTGACGTGATAGCCTCCGGCGCCTGGAAGAATACGCGTCGTGACGGGAACAATTTTCGCGTTGGCAACGCGCGCGAGCCGCGACAGTCCGGTGACCGTCGCCGCCGCAACGCCGAAAAACGGAACAAAGATCGAATTGCGGCGACCAAAATCCATGTCAGGCAAGTAATAGAAAGGACGCCCACGGCGCATTGCCCTGATCGTCGAGAGCATTCCATCCTGCCGTGAGAGCAGAATTTGGTCGCCAAAGCGCTTGCGTCCGCGAAGGATGATCTCGTCAAAAATCTTGTTTTTCTGCTTCGAGTAAACGCTCAGGGAATCGAAGATCATCGCGATCCTTGCGCCACCAGCGTCGATTCCGACAAAATGCGGCGTAAGCATGATGACCGCCTTTCCCGCGCCGAGCAGGCTGTGGATTTTCTCCTCACCTCGATGCGGATCAACCTGCGCAACCGCTCGGGGCGGCTCCACCACAGTAGGCCGCGTTCGAGCAGGCTACGCCCCAATACTTGAAAATGCGCTTTCGCGAGCGCTACCCGTCGCGCCGGGTCGAGATCGGGAAAGCACAGGCGCAGATTAGTTTCGACGATTCGTCTGCGATGTTTTCCAAAGCTGTAAAGCAGGCGACCAAGACCGCGACCGAGCGGCGACAGGAGCGCGAGCGGCAAAAAGTGCAATAGCCAGAGAAAAAAAACAGTGGCAAAGCTCAAAAATCTCATGGAGGGTTTCGGGATGAATTCAGCCAGGGCAAATATCCGATTGTAAATGAAGGCGTGAATTCCTGAGCGCGAAACGCCGTTTTTCAGGGCAATCGTACAAAAGTCTTCTTCCATCCGACCAAAAAACGTGAGATGGGGATCAATGTCGCGGACATGACAAGGCGGGAATGGAAGGCGGCACACAGAAAATGATGGCGCGCTGTATACCGGAAACTTTTGAATCTCCTCGCCCACCCCCGTCATTCCAAGCGCGGCGGAAAGCGAATCCAGGTCCCCCCGGCTTTGCACAGCCGGTCTGTTACACGGGCGCTTCGGCATGTTCCGTGAATTCCACGTACAGCTCCCGTAAGTGGAGAGGCAACGGCGAACGACCTTTCTTACTGCCCCCAACCTGCGCACCGATTCCCTGCATCCGGCGTCTGAAACGGCCTTCGCACCTGTATAATCGCGAATCATTGGCTCGATTGCGGCTATGAAACTCAAATTCTCGAAAATGCACGGGACGGGGAACGACTTCGTCGTATTCGACGGCGTCCGCCAAAAAATCGCGCCGAGCCCGGAATGGGTTCGTTTCATCGCTGATCGGCACTTTGGCGTCGGTTGTGACCAAGTGCTGCTCGTCGAAAAATCCGGCGACCCGTCGGTCGATTTTCGTTATCGCATCTTCAACGCCGACGGCGGTGAAGTCGAACAGTGCGGCAATGGCGCGCGCTGCTTCGCGCATTTTGCCCGGGAACAAGGACTGACCGACAAGACGGAAATCTGCGTCGAAACGACAAGGGGCGTCATTCGGCCACGCATCGAGGCCGACGGAAATGTCACAGTGGATATGGGCGCGCCCGTCTTCGATCCCGAAAAAATTCCTTTCCTCGGCGCTACGCGCGCTTCTACCGAAGGCGTTGTTTTTCGACTCGCCGTCGGCGATGAAACCCTCGAAACGGCAATACTGTCGATGGGAAATCCTCATGCTGTCCAAATCGTCACCGACATCGAGGACGCCCCAGTCGCGCGGATTGGCCCGCTCGTGGAAGCGCATCCCCTCTTTCCACATCGCGTAAACGCCAGTTTTATGCAGGCAATCGATCCCCATTCGATTCGTCTGCGCGTTTTCGAGCGCGGCGCTGGAGAAACTCTCGCCTGCGGAACGGGTGCGTGCGCCGCGGCCGTCGCCGGAATCGTCGGCATCGCTGACCTGCGCCTCGAATCGCCCGTGCGCGTCGAAATGCGCGGTGGCGTCCTGACGATCGCCTGGGATGGTCGGGCTGCCTCCGTCTTTATGACCGGGCCGGCCGTGACCGTATTTACCGGAGAAATTGAAGCGTGCTCCGACTCACCAACCTATCGGGTTCGACAATCCTCCAGGAAAAGCACCGCATGAGCGATCGTATCGTCTTTTCCGCGCACGCTTTCCTCGACATGGATGTTTCAAACCGGAGCTAGTCTATGAAATCACAGGATGTCGCGGATTTTCTTCTCGGAAATCCACAATTTTTCGAAGAACACAGCGATCTGGTCTTGCAGCTCGAAATTCCGCACCCCCACAGCGGTCGGACGATTTCGATCACCGAACGCCAGATGCTGGCTTTGCGCGAGAGAAACCGCTACCTCGAAGGGAAACTGGGGGAGTGGCTCCAGTTTGGCAAGGAAAACGATTCGATCGGTGAAAAATTGCACCGCCTTGGCGTCGCGTTGATCGCCGCGTCGACTTTCCAGGCTGTCATGCATATCCTGAACTTCCACCTGCGCGACGATTTCGACATCCCCCATATTGCGCTCCGCCTTTGGAACTATCCCGACAACGCGGAAGACCTTCCGGAATTCGCAAAAGTCGGCGAGGAACTGCGCGCTTTTGCTGAAACGCTGCTCCAGCCGTACTGTGGAACAACAGCGGGTTTCGAGACCTCCTCGTGGTTCGGCGACATCGCTGGACATGTCCGTTCGCAAGCACTGATTTCCTTGCGCAAGGGCGGCGGAAGCATTGGCCTCGTCGCACTCGGCAGCGACGATGAGCGGCGTTACCACAGCGAGATGGGAACGCTCTACCTGGAACGTCTCGGTGAAATGGCATCGGCAGCGTTTGCGCGGATTTTACGCCAAGCCTGATGTTTCCTCCCGAGAACGCTCCGCCGCCGGACGAAGATGTCGAAGCTTATCTCGAAGAGATCGCCACGCAGCGCCGCCGCTCGCCGCACACGGTTAGCAACTACCGACGCGATCTCGGTATTCTCATCCAACTCGCTGCCCATACCCAGCCGCCGCTTTCCGTCGATGCCGTCGAAACGCCGCACGTCCGGCGTTTCGTCGCCCAACTGCATGCGCAGGGCCTTGGCGCCCGCTCTCTCGCAAGAATGCTTTCGGCTTGGCGCGGCTTTTATCGCTGGAAAGCCCTGCGTGATACATCGAGGCAGAACCCGGTCGAAAACGTCCGGCCGCCCAAAAACGTCAAGGCATTGCCCAATGTGCTTTCGGTCGACGAAACCGGACGCCTCCTCGACATGTCGAAAAACGATGACGCGGTCGCGCTCCGTGACCAGGCAATGTTCGAGCTCTTTTATTCGTCGGGTTTACGCCTTGCGGAACTGGTCGCGCTCAACGTCGATTGTTTCCAGGATGCCTTCGGCAACACGGAAATTCGGGTCCTCGGCAAACGCGGCAAGTGGCGCATCGTTCCTGTTGGGCAAAAGGCCCTTGGTGCCCTCCACGAATGGGCGCGGCGGCGCGGCGAAATCGCTCTGGACGGCGAGGCCGCGCTTTTCGTCGGTCGGCGCGGGAAAAGGATCCACCCGCGCGTCGTCGAGGAGCGGCTTCAGCGGCGCGCGATCGCGCAGGGACTTCCCTTTTCCGTACACCCGCACATGCTGCGCCATTCTTTTGCCTCGCATCTTTTGCAATCTTCGGGTGATCTTCGAGCCGTACAAGAAATGCTGGGGCATTCGAGCATTGCCTCGACGCAGGTCTATACCCATCTCGACTTTCAGCGTCTCGCTCAGGTTTACGACCTTGCGCACCCGAGGGCAAGGCGCGATAAAGAATAAGTGCCAATAAGCGCTGCTCCTTCAAAAAATACGGGGAAATCGAATAAACGGTAAAATACCCTTTTCACCCCCTCACCGGATCGCGCCTCCCGGTTTGCGGTCGAAGTAAGTGGATTTTTTCCGTTGACGAATCCCCGCGCCCTGACCACCGCGCCAAAATTATCGAAATTTTCACGGTACCGAAGATTGTCTTTGGTCTAGAATCCGACTGTTCCATCTGTTTTTATTTCGTGGAAGTGGGAAGCACAAGTGCCCAGGGGGCCTTTCTCCTACGCGGCGCTTCCCTTGCGCCAAACGAATCGGTGCCACTTGGAGGAGCGCTTTTGTGTCGATACGCGTACGCCTGATCCTGACGTTTTCGATTTGCCTGAGCATCGCATGCTGCGGGATCGCGTTCGCCGTTTTTTCGAAAGCCGGGAAATCGGCGAACGAAGCCTTCTACACGCAAGCCATCAGTCAGCTGCAACGAGTGGAAGACCACATCGGGGCGTTTCTGGAACCCGGGGTCATGAGCATTTCTTATCTGTCGGAACTCGACCTTGTGCGCGGTTCGCGCGGAAAGCTCTCGAGCTACGTTGGAACGACCGATGCCACGACGTTGCGCTACTCCGACCATACTCCGCACGAGCAGCGGATTTACGACGAGTTCATTCGCGCAAAACGAGTCAACGGCAACTTCGACCTGATCTTCATGGCCAATAACGACGGCCAGTACCTTCAAACGCCGGAAGGACGCTTCAAGCCGCCTGGGTACGATCCGCGCAAGCGCTCATGGTACGAGGAGAGCATTCGATCCACCCAGAAAGTAACGATCAGCCGCCCCTATCTGACCAACGGCGGCGGCGTCGTGTGCAGCATCCTGATCAAGACTTATGACGCCAGCGGAAAACCGCTGGGGCTTTTGGGCGTCGACTACCTTCTCGACAACCTGATCCGAAATTTGATTGGGCGGCGCATCCTGAAGACCGGTTATCTCGTTGTTTTCGATACCGATGGGAAAATCCTCACGGACAGCCGCCATCCGGAATACGTGTCGATGGATACGGAGCGATATCCCGAACTGCGCCGGCGTATCGCCAACAGCAGCGAAGACGGCGAATTCTTCGGCGCCGATGAGCATGGAATCGAGGAGTATGTCGTCACTCGAACGATAAAGGGGCTTGGTTGGAAACTGGCCGTGATATTCGACAAGTCGGAAACGCTTGAACCCTCCTATGCTCTGTTGCGCACCACACTGCTCATTTCCGGGGCGATCATCCTGCTGGCCATTACGTCCGTGGCGGTTCTCGCTGGAAATATCGTCCGTCCCATCGAAGACTTGGTCGAGGCCTCGACACTCATTTCGGGCGGCGAATACGAGCAATCGGAAAACATGCGTAAAAGCCTGCTCGAAAAGCTCGACGTTACCGGAGAGGGCGAAATCCGGAAACTCTCCGTCTCCTTGCGTTCGATGCTCGATGCGCTGCAACAG
>JAIRZC010000036.1 GCA_031267455.1 Accumulibacter sp.
GGGGCTTTGCGCGGCGGGCGCGGGGAGAGTCGCTGCGGGCGCGGCTTTTCTCGCGGCGCTTCTCGCGGGTCGCCGGGCAGCTTTTTTTGCGGCGGCGGGCTTTTCCACAACCTTTGCGGCGGCGGGTTCAGCGGCGGAAGTGGCCGCCCAAAGAAGCAGGCACGCGGCGGCGATTGCCGAGCGGCGCGGCCGCGGAGGGGGTGCAGTTATGGTTTCCGCCAGGGTTTTGCCGAACGCTCCCGCCGTTTCTATTGTCATTTTTATCGCCCTTTTCTCAAGAATTTCTCGAAAGTGGCGATGCGGCGGAGCGATTTTGAACGGCAGGACGCGCCATCGTTCTTCACGCAACCAACGCGGCATCGGCCACACTGGTTGTCGCTCAGACAGAACAAAGACACGCTTCCTGCACGCTGGCCAACTCCTGGGCCCGCGTAAGAGCGACACGCGACGGCAGGTCTTCTGGCTCACGGATCTTCGCTCGCAATGCGGCCTTCCCAGTTTCCCAGTGGCTGCGGACGGAAAACACCGTCCGCGTGCATTACGCGCTACCGCTTACAGCTACAGGATTAGCCGCGGATTTGACGGCGGGGCTTCTCAATGAAGCGCCGCCCCCGCACCGCGTTCCCTTTCAAGCCCTGTTACGGGCACCGACGCGAACCGCGACCCCACAAGGGGACCGCGACGGGAGGATTTTTACTCCGCCGCCCGAGGGATGTCAACTCTTTTTGAAAAAAAATCGTGGGGCGCGCGGAACGGCGGCTTGTTTTGGCGCATCAAAGGCAAGGGATCAAGGCTTGATGGGGATGTATTTTACTTCCAGCACTTCGATTTCGCGCCACCCCGACGGGCTGCGAAAACGGACGATGTCACCTTCGCGCGCCTTGATCAGCGCTCCGGCGAGCGGGGAAATCCAACTGATCCGGTTTCGCGCCGGGTCGGTTTCGTCGATGCCGACGATCTGGTAACGATTTTCCTTGCCGCCTTCTTCGCCAACGGTGACCGTGGCGCCGAAAAAGACGTGATCCAGGTTCTCCAGGCGTTTTGCCGGATCGACGATTTCGGCAATGTCCAAGCGCTTTGTCAGGAATCGAATCCGCCGGTCGATCTCGCGCAGGCGTTTATTTCCGTAGAGATAATCACCGTTTTCCGAGCGGTCGCCGTTCGAAGCGGCCCACTGGACGACGTCGACGACGCGCGGACGCTCGGTTTTCAGCAGAAAATCCAATTCGTCGCGAATCCGGCCGTAACCGCCGGGGGTGATGTAATTGCGCGTCCCCGGCGGGGGCCGGAGAAACCCCGGTTCGGCGCCTTCTTCTTCTTCGACATCGGTTTCGCGGGTAAAAGCCTTGTTCATAAAAAAACACTCCCTGGTTGGCCCCTTTGAAGGGAATGATCCGGCGCGGAAAGGGTAACTCGCGAACCGCCTTTGCGCGACCGTGCCGCCCGTTTACGGGCGTGGATTGAAACACATCGCCCGATCATTCCCGCTTCGAGGCCGGCTCTGCATGAAGTCCGGCGGCGGACATCTTTCGCTATTTTATCCACAAACCCGCTCGGGGAAAGCCCGCGTAACGCAGGCGTTTGGAATGACTGGGACGAGTGAGGGTGGGAATGAGATGGGCCGCATTCTTGGATTTCACCGCCCTTCGGGCGGAAAGTACGCTACTGGATTCCCGCCTTCGCGGGAATGACGAACGGGTGATCGGCACAGGCGCTTTGCTGTCCCTCTCCCACTTTGTGGGAGAGGGTGCCCCGGCAGGGGCGGGTGAGGGTAGGAATGGACGGGCCGCATTCTTTGATTTACCGCCCTTGCGGGCGGAAAGTACGCTACTGGATGCTAAGCCTTCGCGGGCATGACGGGGGCGGGATTTCGATATTCCTGAAGGTAATAATCACCGCCCCCTCATCCGGTCAATGCCCCCGGAGGGCCGGCTTTGCACAGCCGGCCCGTTACGCGGGCGCAAAGCATGCTTCGCGAATTCCCCGCTCCACCTCTCCTTCAGGGAGCGAAGGGTTTGTCGTGGCGCGGCAGTTTCAAGGTGATCGTCGTTCCGACGCCGGTTTCGCTCCGCAGGTTGATTTCTCCTCCGTGAAGTTTGACTCCGTGTTTGACGATCGAGAGACCCAGACCGGTTCCTTCGATGACGGAACTCCGGCTTTTGTCGACGCGGTAGAAGCGTTCGAATATGCGCTCTTGCTCGCCGGGAGGAATTCCTATTCCCGTGTCGGTGACGGAAAGCACCGCCATGGACGCGGTTTTTTCCAGCAAGACCTCGACGCTTCCGCCTTCAACATTGTATTTTATCGCGTTGTCAAGAACGTTCATGACGATTTCGTCCAGGATGCGCCTCGTTCCCCGGATTTCGACGGGTTCTCCGTCAAACGCGATCGTCACGCCTCTTTGGGACGCCGACGATTCGGAAAGGCGCGCGATGGCGTCTTCAAGGAGCGCTTTCAAGTCGATCACCTCGCGCGGTGGCAGGCCGTCGTCTTCGTCGAGCTTGGCGAGCATCATGATGTCGCCGATCAGGCTGATGAGGCGCTGGGCTTCGCCAAGGATTTTTCCCGCGAATACGGGGATGTCCTCTGTTTTCGCAACGCCGTTCGATATTATTTCGGCGTATCCTGAAATCGCGGTGAGCGGTGTTTTCAATTCGTGCGAGACGTTGGCGGTAAACTCGCGGCGCAGGATTTCCCTGTTTTCGCGCTCGGTGACGTCCAACAGGACGACGACGACGCCCTGGATGTTTCCGGCGTCTTTTACCGGGTTTGCCATGATCTGGATGTATTTTTCGTCCGATTTCGCGACGGATTGGGTCGACATGCCGTCGAGCGCGCCGGTCACGGCGCGGTAGAAAGGTTCGCTCCGGCTCCATTCGAGCGCGTTTCTGTGGATCGGGTTGCTCACGCGGGCGCGAAGCAGCGCCGTCGCGCTTGCGTTGCATGACAGGACGCGGGCGTCCCGGTCGAGTACGAGCAAGCCTTCGCGCATATTGTCGGTGATCGCGGAGAACTCGATCTGTTTATGCCGTATTTCGCGCATTTGTTCGGCGATCGTGTCGTTCTGCCTTTTCATGCGCGAAAGCAACGGGGTCAGTTCGTCGTAGACGGCGTTTTCTTCCGGCTCGTCGAGGTTAAGACGGTTGATCGGTTCGACGATCAGGCGCGTGACCCGCGAACCGATGATCGCCGCGACGGCGAATACGAAGGCCGCAATGGCAAGCGTGATGAAGATCAGCCGGAGAAACGAGACGAAAACGCTGTCCGTCGCGCTTGCTACCCGAAGAACGTTTCCGTTGGCAAGGCGCGTCGCGTGGTAAAAGGTCTGTTTACTGAGCGTTCGGGAAAAATGCGCGCCTTTTCCGACTCCACTTTCGATCGCCGCCTTGATTTCCGGGCGGTCCCGATGGTTTTCCATGCGCTCGGCGTCGGCTTCGCTGTCGAAGAGAACGGCGCCGTCGGGACGTATGAGCGTGATGCGCAAGTCGCGCGGAACGGGACCGAGCGATTTTAGATAGCGTTCGCCGGAAAGTTCGACGGCGGCGGCAATGTAGGCGGCGTCCTTTGCGGCTTCGATCCGCTGGTTTTCCGAGAGGTTCCGGTAGACGGCGAAATGAATGAGTCCCGCGGTCAGGACGATCGAGATTCCGGCCAGCAGGCACGAGAAGAAGAGTATTCTTTTCTTCAATGCGGCATTCCCATCCGGTAGCCGATGCCGCGCACGGTCTGGATGAAGCGCCGGCACGCGCCAAGCTTCGCGCGCAAGGTGCGTATGTGGACATCGACGGTCCTCGTTTCTCCGTCGAAGTCGTAACCCCAGACGGCCGAGAGAATCCTGTCTCTCGACAGGGCTTTTCCTTCGTTGTTCAACAGGTAGACGAGCAGGTCGAATTCCTTGAGTGTCAGCTGGATTTCTTCGGCGCCGATGTTCACGACGTGGCTCGGGAGGCTTACGTACAATTCGCCGATTCGGTGCTCGTCTTTCGGTTCGTCGCGCGGAACGCGCCTCAGGAGGCTCCTGACGCGAGCGACGAGTTCCATGATCCCGAAGGGTTTCGACAGGTAGTCGTCCGCCCCGGCGTCGAGGCCGAGCACTTTGTCGTATTCGGCGTCCCTGGCCGTCAGCATCATGACCGGAAGCTCCGCCGTGACGGCCGAGCGACGCAGCCTTCTCAGTATCGCAAGACCGTCTTCGCCGGGGAGCAT
>JAIRZC010000067.1 GCA_031267455.1 Accumulibacter sp.
CGACGCGATGGGAGACATCGATATCGTCGATTTTCCCACATTGCTGGTTTTTCGTGGGGGATACGTCCTTTTTTTCGGGCCGATGACGCCGCGCGCGGATATTCTTCGCCGCCTGCTTGAAATGTTTGCCGCGCAGACGGTTTCCGAATCGCGCGATTACGCGTTTTCTTCTCCCGATCACGCGTCGTGGCAGGCGAACGGGGATATCGCCGCATTACGCGGGATCGGCGCTTGATTTTGTCCGCGGACCGGCGGAAAAGCGCTTGTAAGCGGACGGCGATCGATTCATTGCTCCGCGCTGAAACGAGGACGCGAATTACTGCAATCGCTCCAAATCCGGCGCGGGGTTTTTCGTGGAAACAGGGTTCGGGCCTGGGCGATCGGCAGTCTCGCGGAGTCGATAGAGGTAGAGCTGGGTTTCCCGCGCGTCGCCGATCTCGACGACCTCGTCGGGAGAAAGTCCTGGAACCGCGAAACTGTTGCTGATGAGAAGAGAGCCGGGCCGCATTTCGGCGCGGAGCTTCTCCCACAGCGGCGCCATCGGCGCGGGGGAGAGAAAGGCGTAGACGACATCGTAGTCCGACAACGGAGTTTTCCAGAAATCCCCCCAGAGCCAGGCGCAGTTGGGGATTCCCCGAGTTCTGATGAAACCGAGCAGCCAGACTGCGGGCGCGTTTTCTATTCCGGAAACGCGCGCGTCCGGGAGCGATCGGGCGATGGGGCGGATAAGGCTGCCGATCCCCGCGCCGAGATCGATGAAGCGCGTCGAAGGCGTGTTTCCAACGATTTCCGCGACGAGCGCGGCGGTCGCGCGGTTCGAAAAATAAAGCGGAATCCGGCCGCCCGGCGAGCCACGATAAAAGACCAGCAACACGACGAAAACGAGCAGGAACCAGCCTGGAGCGACGGCGAGCGTATGGATTTTCCAGAGCAGCGGGACGAAGAGCGTGTGAATCGCGCGCCGCCACCAAGCCTCACGCGCGAACGACGCGATCAAGAAGGCGATGCCGCCGATCGCGAAGGCCGCTTCCGGCCACGGCGCGTGCTCGTTACGCAAGCCGTAATACGGCCAGATCGACGAAGCGGCGATGATCACGGCGGCCAACTGCGGCGCCAGAAACCGGAAAAAGGCGTTTGTTTCCGGCGCGATGTCGCCGTTTTCGGATTCCGGTTTCCTCATGGCGGTGCTCAGCGACTCGGGTGGCGGTGACCGGCGAGGCGAAAAGCCGCACCGGGAGAAGCATCCGGGCATTTCCGAAAACGGTTCGCCAAGGCTTGCGGGTAGAGGAGCGCGGCAGGATTTTCGTCCACGGCGTCGAAAAGAGTGTTTGACAAACCCACTTATAAAATGTCAGAATTCACGGTTCAGACTTGGAGGGATACCCAAGCGGTCAACGGGATCAGACTGTAAATCTGACGGCTCAGCCTTCGAAGGTTCGAATCCTTCTCCCTCCACCAGAAAGAAAAGCCGTTGTTGCGATTTTAATGCAGGTTTGCGGGCCAGTGGTTAAAGCGGGTGTAGCTCAATGGTAGAGCCGAAGCCTTCCAAGCTTAAGACGAGGGTTCGATTCCCTTCACCCGCTCCATCGCCGGCGCTGGAAAGGACTCGCTCGTTCGGGTCGGACGGGATGCCCATGTAGCTCAGTGGTAGAGCACTCCCTTGGTAAGGGAGAGGTCGGCAGTTCAATCCTGCCCATGGGCACCAAGGCGCCTGATCATGGATAGTTGATTTTTATTTTTCGAGGTATCGGCTTATGGCTAAGGCAAAATTTGAGAGGACGAAGCCGCACGTCAATGTAGGGACGATTGGGCACGTTGACCATGGGAAGACGACGTTGACGGCGGCGATGACGTCGATCCTGTCGAAGAAATACGGGGGAGAGGCGAAGGCGTACGACCAGATTGACGCGGCGCCGGAAGAGAAAGCGCGCGGGATCACGATCAACACGGCGCACGTAGAATACGAAACGGCGCACCGGCACTACGCGCACGTAGACTGTCCGGGTCACGCGGACTACATAAAGAACATGATCACGGGCGCGGCGCAGATGGACGGAGCGATCCTGGTGGTTTCGGCGGCGGACGGTCCGATGCCGCAAACGCGTGAGCACATACTGCTGGCGCGTCAGGTCGGGGTGCCGTACATTGTTGTATTTTTGAACAAATGCGACATGGTTGACGATGCGGAGCTTCTGGAGCTGGTGGAAATGGAAGTACGGGAATTGCTGTCGAAATACGAATTTCCGGGCGACGACATTCCGATCATCAAAGGGTCGGCCTTGAAGGCGCTGGAAGGGGACACGGGCGAACAGGGAGAAGAGGCGGTGATGGCGCTGGCGGAGGCGCTGGACAGCTACATTCCGACGCCGGAGCGGACGATAGACAAGCCCTTCCTGCTGCCGATCGAAGACGTTTTTTCGATTTCGGGCCGAGGGACGGTCGTGACGGGTCGCGTGGAACGAGGCGTGATCAAGGTAGGAGAAGAAATCGAAATTGTCGGGATAAGGAAGACGCAAAAGACGACCTGCACGGGAGTGGAAATGTTCCGTAAGCTCTTGGATCAGGGTCAGGCGGGGGACAACATTGGCGTTCTGTTGCGGGGGACGAAGCGAGAAGACGTCGAGCGAGGCCAAGTGCTGGCCAAGCCGGGGACGATCACGCCGCATACGCACTTTGCGGGAGAAGTCTATGTGCTGTCGAAAGACGAAGGGGGCCGTCACACGCCGTTCTTCAACAACTACCGCCCGCAATTCTACTTTCGGACGACGGACGTGACGGGATCGATCACGCTGCCGGAGAACGTGGAAATGGTGATGCCGGGAGACAACGTGCAGATGATGGTGCTGCTGATCAGCCCGATCGCGATGGAAGAAGGCCTGCGCTTCGCGATCCGCGAAGGCGGCCATACCGTCGGCGCCGGCGTCGTCGCGAAAATTATCGAGTGAAAAGCGGGTCGGACGGGCGTTCCTGTGGATGGAACGCCCTTTTCTGCCGCAGGGGTATAGCTCAACTGGCAGAGCGTCGGTCTCCAAAACCGAAGGTTGGGGGTTCGATTCCCTCTGCCCCTGCCATTGTTTTTTGATGAAAAGCCGATGACATGGCCGATAAAATAAAATTCTCGCTGGCGTTGCTTTGTCTTGCCGCCGGAATCGCCGCGTTCTATTTCCTGGCCGAATACGCCGCGATCTGGCGCGTCTTGGCGGTTCTCGCCGGCTTTGGCGTCTCGGCGGCAATCGCGTGGAAGACCGAACCGGGTCAGGCTTTTTTCGCGTTCGCCGGAGAATCGGTCTCGGAGACGAAGAAAGTCGTCTGGCCGTCGCGCAAGGAGACGATGCAATTCACCGGCCTCGTTTTCGCTTTTGTCATCGTCCTGGCACTCGTTCTCTGGGTTGCCGACAAAGGTATCGAGTGGTTGTTGTATGACTTGGTTCTTGGATGGAGGAAGCCGTGAGCAAGCGCTGGTATGTCGTCCACGTCTATTCGGGTTTCGAGAAGACCGTGCAGCGCGCCTTGGGCGAACGCATCCTGCGGAACGGGATGGAAGATGTCTTTGGTCGCGTTCTCGTGCCTTCCGAGGAGGTCGTCGAACTGAAAGCGGGGCAGAAAAGCGTTTCCGAGCGCAAGTTTTTTCCGGGTTACGTGCTGGTCGAGATGGAGATGAACGACGAGTCGTGGCATCTCGTCAAAAGCATACCCAAGGTAACGGGCTTCATCGGCGGGTCGGCCAACAAGCCGACGCCAATTTCCGAGAAAGAAGCCGAAAAGATCATGCAGCAGATTCAAGAAGGCGTCGAAAAACCCCGTCCCAAGGTTCTGTTCGAACCCGGAGAAATCGTTCGCGTCAAGGATGGGCCGTTTACCGACTTCAATGGCATCGTCGAGTACGTCAATTACGAGAAAAACCGTTTGCGCGTTTCGGTGACCATCTTCGGGCGCGCGACACCGGTCGAATTGGAATTCGGCCAGATCGAAAAGGGCTGATTCGCAAAAAAACGTTGGATCGTCCCGTTCGTTTTCCGGGGAGCGCGCAGCGCGTTTGCACCCGTTTCAAGGAGATTAACCGTGGCAAAGAAAATCGTTGGTTTCATCAAGTTGCAAGTGCCGGCCGGCAAGGCTAATCCCTCGCCGCCGATCGGCCCCGCGCTCGGCCAGCGCGGCCTGAACATCATGGAATTCTGCAAAGCCTTCAACGCGCAGACGCAAAGCCTGGAACCGGGACTTCCGATTCCCGTGGTCATCACCGCCTTCGCGGATAAGAGCTTTACTTTCGTCATGAAGAAGCCGCCGGCATCGGTGCTGATCAGGAAGGCCGCGGGCGTTCAAAAAGGGAGTCCTATACCGCACAGGGACAAGGTCGGAAAATTGACGCGCGCGCAGTGCGAAGCGATAGCGGCGCAGAAAATGCCCGATTTGACGGCGGTCGACATGGAGGCGGCCGTCCGCACGATCGCGGGCAGCGCTCGATCGATGGGTATCACGGTGGAGGGACTTTGACATGGCCAGGCTGAGTAAACGCCAGAGGGTCTTCGAAGGCAAGATCGATCGCGCGAAATATTATCCGCTCTCCGAGGCATTGAATTTCGCGAGGGAATGCGCGACGGCGAAATTCGACGAATCGATCGATGTGTCGGTCAGCCTGGGCGTCGACCCGCGCAAATCGGACCAAGTCGTCCGCGGTTCGGTTGTCCTGCCCGCGGGTATCGGAAAGACCGTTCGCGTTGCCGTTTTCGCGCAGGGGGAAAAGGCTGATCTCGCCAAGGCCGCGGGCGCGGATGTCGTCGGCTTCGACGACCTCGCGGCGGAAATCAAGGCCGGAAAACTTGATTTCGACGTCGTGATCGCCGCGCCGGACTGCATGCGCGTCGTCGGGCAGCTCGGGCAGATTCTCGGTCCGCGGGGATTGATGCCGAATCCGAAGGTTGGAACGGTGACAGCGGATGTCGCGACAGGAGTCAGGAACGCCAAGGGCGGGCAGGTTCAGTATCGAACCGACCGCGCCGGCCTCATTCACAGCACGATCGGGCGCGCGTCGTTCGATCCGGGGAAGCTCGAGGAAAACCTGAAGGCTCTCGTCGATGCCCTGATGAAAGCCAAGCCGGCCACATCGAAGGGACAGTATTTGAGAAGGATTTCCGTCTCCAGCACGATGGGGCCGGGGGTGCGCGTGGATTTATCCTCGCTTTGAGTATTTTGAAAGGGCCGATCGGCCCCCGAAGGACTTTGGGACGCCGGCATTGTCCGGCGGATCGTCAAAGACCGCAGGTGCGGATGACCGCGGCAGGGTTTGAAGCTTAAATGTCTCGCGGCCTGCGCAGACGGTGAAACCCGAACTGGATAGTTGCAGTTGCTTTGACTGAAGACGTTCTGGATTCCGGTCGCCGTGGGGCGGCGCGTTCTGATGAATGCGCCGTGTTTTGATTTTAAAGGAGGAAAGGCCTATGGGTCTCAATCTCGATGAGAAAAAAGCCGTCGTGGCCGAAGTCGCGGAACAAATAGCGACGGCTCAGAGCATCGTCCTTGCCGAGTACAACGGAATCCAGGTTCCCGGAATGACGAAGTTGCGCGCGCAGGCGCGTAAGTCGGGCGTTTATCTGCGCGTCCTGAAAAACACGCTGGTGCGCCGCGCGGTCGGGGGGACGCCGTTCGCGGGTCTTGCCGAATATATGAAAGGCCCGTTGATCTACGGAATTTCGAAGGACCCGATTTCCGCTGCGAAAGTTCTCCACGAGTTTTCGAAAGGAAACGACAAACTGTCGCTCAAAGCGGGTTCTTGCGCGGGCGATACGCTCGACAGGGACCGCGTTCTCGCGTTGGCGTCGATTCCTGGCCGTGAAGAGCTTTTGGCGCGCCTTCTAGGCGTCATGCAGGCGCCTGTTTCAGGATTGGCCGCCACGCTCGACGCGCTTTCGAAGAAGCGCGCGGAAGCGCTCGCCTAGACGGATATTTGTTTCATCAACCCTTTGTAAACATTCGGATTTTGGAGTTTATTTATCATGGCCATCAGCAAAGAAGATATCCTCGAAGCCGTCGGAAATATGACGGTATTGGAGCTAAATGATCTCGTCAAGGCGCTCGAAGAAAAATTCGGCGTTTCCGCCGCCCTGGCGCTCGCCGGCCCGGCGACAGGCGCGGCCGGAGCAGCGCTGGTCGAGGAGCAGACGGAATTTACCGTCCATTTGCAGGGTATCGGCGAAAAGAAAGTCGAAGTCATCAAGGTCGTCCGCGCGGTGACGGGGCTTGGATTAAAAGAAGCCAAGGACCTCGTCGATAGTGCGCCCAAGCCTGTCAAGGAAGCGATTCCGAAGGCCGACGCCGAAGCCATCAAGAAACAGCTCGAAGACGCGGGCGC
>JAIRZC010000267.1 GCA_031267455.1 Accumulibacter sp.
CAATTGACCAGAATCGCGGAATGCCTCGGCATCTTCGATGTCGATCTCCGACGATGCAGGTACCCGACGGCTTTGAGCAATCAGGTAATTCTTGGCCGTATTGACGCCAATCCTGTATAGCCAAGTATAAAAAGCGCTTTCGCCCCGGAAAGTCGAAAGGGCCAGATAGGCCTTGAAAAAGGTTTCCTGCGAAATATCCTCGATTTCCGCTCGTTCACCGATGTAACGGGACAACATGCGTCCCAGCCTGTGTTGGTATTTTTTGACCAGTCGCTCAAAAACCCGCTGATCGTCGGCTTGAATCAAAGCCTTTTCAAGTTTGCAATTATCCATGGATGATGTTCTTTTAAAACGTTCGACAATTATTCTTTGAAAGAACGCAACGACACCTCCCATATAACAGCATATACCGCATCGGACAATTTTCAAAATCCGAAATTTCCGATCTCATCCGTTTTCGGAAAATCCACTGGGAAACGATGAAACCCACCACGGGTGCTATAGTAGGTGGCGTCGACGCATGCTCTCTTTTTTTGAAGGAGGTTGAAGTGGCGTATTTCTTCGATGTTCTCATTATCGGCAGCGGTCTCGCCGGTCAATCCGCGGCGCTTCATCTGGCGCAGACGCGAAAAGTCGCCTTGGTTACCAAACGAACTCTGGAAGAAAGCGCCTCCGCGAACGCGCAGGGAGGAATCGCGGCCGTCCTGGATACACGCGACTCGGTCGAAGCGCATATCCGCGACACGATCGTCGCGGGCGCCGACCTCAACGACAGGGATGCCACACGTTTCGTCGTCGAAAACGGTCCAAAAATGATCGAATGGTTGATCGGGCAAGGCGTTCCCTTCACGCGCGCGCAAGGCGAATACCATCTGACCCGTGAAGGGGGGCACAGCGCGCGCAGGGTCATCCACGTCGCCGACGCCACCGGGCTTGCCGTTCAGGAGACACTGATACCCAAAGTCAGGGAACACCCGAACATTCATGTTTTCGAAGAACATATCGCAACCGACCTGATCACCGGAAAAAAACTGGGGCGCGCGGAAAATCGCTGCTACGGCGCCTATATCCTCGACAACGCGAGCGGCGAGGTACTCACGTTCGGCGCCAGGCACACTCTGATCGCGACGGGGGGGGCAGGCAAAGTCTACCTTTACACCTCGAACCCGGACACTTCGACCGGCGACGGAATCGCCATGGCTTGGCGCGCGGGTTGCCGGGTTGCCAACATGGAATTCATCCAGTTTCATCCAACCTGCCTCTACCATCCACAGGCCAAATCCTTCTTGATCACGGAAGCGGTACGTGGCGAAGGCGGACACCTGCTTTTACCCGACGGCACGCGCTTTATGCCGAACCATGACCCACGCGCCGAACTCGCCCCACGCGACATCGTAGCGCGCGCGATCGATTTCGAGATGAAAAAACGCGGCATCGACTGCGTCTATCTCGACATTTCGCACCGCCCGGTCGACTTTCTATCCGAGCATTTTCCGAATATCCTTGCGCGATGCAAAGAATTCGGCATCGACATCACCCGTGAGCCTATCCCCGTCGTCCCGGCGGCGCATTACACCTGCGGAGGAATCGTCACAGACAGAAAAGCACATTCGGACATTGCGGGACTCTACATCGCTGGCGAAGCCTCCTGCACGGGTCTGCATGGAGCGAACCGGCTTGCGAGCAATTCGCTTTTGGAATGCCTGGTCTATGCCCAAGCCGCCGCGAAAGACATTCTCAAGCAACCGGAAGTCGATCTTCCGCCGCTTCCCGAATGGGATGCCAGCCGTGTCAGCGACCCGGACGAAGAAATCGTCGTCCACCACAATTGGGAAGAAGTACGCCGCTCGATGTGGGACTACGTCGGCATCGTGCGCACAACGAAACGCCGTCAGCGCGCGCGCCACCGAATCCGGCTACTGACGCAGGAAATCAATGAGTTCTATTGGAATTTCCGCGTCAGTCATAATCTGATCGAGTTGCGGAACCTCGTGTTGACCGCGGATCTGATCGTTCGCTGTGCCCTGCGTCGTAAAGAAAGCCGCGGACTCCACTACAGCCGCGACTACCCCGGATTGCTGCCGAGAGCGCAAAATACTGTCCTCCCCGGGTTTTCACCTCCTCGCTGAAGGATATAAGCTGCCTTCTCCACCTCGGGGAAGGCGTTTTTCTTGTCGCGTTGGTTTAAAACCATCTTTTATGAATCGTCGAGTAAATCATAGACAAGTCGCACGATATGCCTGGATGGGGCGCAATGAAGACGCGGGTGGTTTTGAAATCGGATACCCCTCGTTTTTACTTGCGCGGCATCGGGTGTCGCGTTATAGTCCGCCTCGCGGACGGAGGCCCGGAATATCCGTCCCGCTGCCGAAAGCTTGGTCGGCCCGGAAGCACCCAAACAACTGTTTGTCGAACAAAATTCTGGAGAGCGGTGTTTGAATACACCTAACGACGGGGCAAGCCAATGACGCCTTTCAGCGTCAGTGGATATCCAGGGTATCGGGATAGAAAGAGAGGATCGGCGCAGGCTTCTCTTTGGCTACTCATACCAATGAAACATCTTGTGAAACTACTTTAAGATATTTCCTTAAGGCATTGATATGACACAAAAAACAACTCTAAACGAGACGCACCGCCGCTTGAGGGCGAAGATGGTCGACTTTGGCGGATGGGATATGCCTCTGCATTACGGTTCGCAGATTGAAGAACATCACGCCGTTCGCCGCGACTGTGGAATGTTCGACGTTTCTCACATGTGCGCCGTCGATCTGGTTGGGCCTGATGCCGGAAAATTTCTGCTGCGTCTTGTCGCGAACAACATCGAAAAACTCAAAATTCCCGGCAAGGCGCTTTATACCGCCATGCTCAACGAAAGCGGCGGAGTTGTCGATGACCTGATCGTCTATTTCATTAAAGAGGGTCGCTTCCGCCTTGTCGTCAACGCCGGAACAGCCGAAAAAGACTTGGCTTGGATGAATACTTGGCAGACGGAGTGGAAAAGTAATGTGAAAATCACGCCGCGCCGCGACCTTTCGATCATCGCCGTGCAAGGCCCGAATGCGAAGGCCAGGGTCTGGCAGGCGCTGCCGGAAACGCGCAATGCCACCGAAAATCTCAAGCCTTTTTTCGCCGTGATGGTCGGTGATTATTTCATCGCGACTACGGGATACACGGGCGAGACGGGGTTCGAGATCACATTGCCCTCTTCCGGTGTCGAGGATTTCTGGCAAAAACTCCTCGATCTCGGCGTAAAGCCGGTCGGTCTCGGCGCACGCGACACCCTGCGCCTCGAAGCCGGAATGAACCTTTATGGCCAGGATATGAACGATACAGTTTCGCCGCTCGATGCTGGTCTCGCCTGGACCGTCGACCTCGAATCGCCACGCGATTTCGTCGGAAAATCCGCCCTGCTTTCGCACTCGCGGCAAAAACAATTTCTCGGCCTTCTGTTGCTTGACAAGGGCGGCGTCCTGCGCGCGCACCAGAAGGTACTGACCGCGCACGGCGACGGAGAAATTACCAGCGGAAGCTTCTCGCCTACCCTCCAGCAATCGATCGCGCTCGCCCGCCTGCCACTTGAAACTGCTGTCGGCGACATGGTCAAGGTCGAAATCCGCGACAAGCAATTGAGTGCCCGTGTCGTTAAACCCAGTTTCGTCCGAAACGGAAAAGTACTCGTCTGACCGCGCATATCTGAAATACATTCCACATTCGCCATCCACCTTTTTCGGGAGCCATGATGACCATTCCAAGCAACCTCAAATATACCGCAACCCATGAATGGATAAGTAAAGACTCCGACGGTATCCTGACCGTCGGAATCACCGAACACGCGCAGGAACTGCTCGGCGACCTCGTTTTTGTCGAACTGCCCACTGTCGGGAAAGCATTCGCCAAAGATCAGGAAGCAGCGATCGTCGAATCGGTCAAAGCCGCTTCCGACGTCTACGCGCCTGTTGCCGGTACGATCACCGAGATCAATGAACCGATCGTCAAATCCCCTGAGCTCATCAACCAGGACGCCCACGCCGCATGGTTATTCAAGATCAAACCAGACAGCGGCGCCGATTACGACGCCCTGCTCGACGCGGCGGCTTACGAAAAAATCTGCCAGGAATGAAAAAACTCCATTTCTGAAGCGTCCGTAAAGCATCGCTTTCACTTTGTTCACGATTTATAAACAAAAAACCATCCTGAGATTCCCAGCGGAGAAGCCATGCCTTTTAGATTGTCATTGAACGCGCTCGAACGACACGACGAATTCGTCCTGCGTCACATCGGGTCGCCGCAGAAAGACCTCGATGCGATGTTGGCCGAAATCGGGGTACCGGATATCGACTCGCTGATAGACCAGACTGTCCCTGCGGCCATACGTCTTCCAACGCCGCTTCCGCTCGGAAACGCCTGCACGGAAGCGGATGCGCTCGCCTTGCTCAAAAAAATCGCGAGGAAAAACAAGATACGCAAGTCGCTGATTGGCATGGGGTACTCGGATACGCGTACCCCTGCGGTCATTCTTCGGAACGTTCTGGAAAATCCGGGCTGGTATACCGCTTACACGCCCTACCAAGCCGAAATCGCACAAGGACGGCTCGAAGCCCTGCTCAATTTCCAACAGATGATCATTGACCTGACGGGACTGGAACTCGCCAACGCCTCATTACTCGATGAAGCGACTGCGGCAGCCGAGGCGATGACGATGGCGCGTCGGGCCAGCGCGTCGAAGTCGAACAGGTTTTTCGTCGACGAAGCATGCTTTCCACAAACGATCGATGTCTTGAAAACTCGTTCGGGATTTTTTGGTTACGAGCTCGTTTTCGGGAAACCGGAAGATGCCGCTTCGCAAGATGTTTTTGGCGCGCTTTTCCAGTACCCGAACAATCACGGCGAAGTCGTCGATGTCACAGAACCCGCGAAAGCGGTCAAATCACGCGGTGGCGTAGTCGTCGTCGCCGCCGATTTGATGGCGCTCGTCCTGCTCAAATCCCCAGGCGCGATGGGTGCAGACATCGCGTTGGGATCATCACAGCGCTTCGGCATCCCCATGGGTTTCGGCGGCCCGCATGCCGCCTACTTCGCGATGCGCGACGAGCAAAAGCGCACCGCACCAGGGCGAATCATTGGCGTTTCGGTCGACTCGCGGGGCAACAAGGCGTTACGCTTGGCTCTCCAGACACGCGAACAGCACATCCGCCGCGAAAAAGCCAATTCCAACATCTGCACCTCACAGGTGTTGCTGGCCAATATGGCGGGCCTCTACGCCGTCTACCACGGTCCCCAGGGGTTGGCCCGAATTGCCAACCGCATCCACCGCTTAGCATTGATCTTTGCCAAGGCGCTTCGGCGCGCGGGCGTCAATGTACTGACGAAGTGTTTTTTCGACACTTTGCATCTTGATCTCGGTGCGCGCGTAATCGGTGTTTACCATGAAGCGCTCAATGCTGGCTACAACCTGCGGCAGGTCTCGAATACCGTTCTCGGCATTTCGTTCAACGAAAAGACGACACGCGACGACATTTCGACCTTACTGAAGATCATCGCCGGCATCACGAGCGATCTCGACCATTTCGACATCTCGCAAACTGAAGAAAACAAAAACGTTTTCCTGAAACCGGAGTACCGGACAGACGCCATTCTCACGCATCCCGTGTTCAACCGCTATCATACGGAACACGAAATGTTGCGTTACCTGAAACGTTTGCAAAACAAAGATATGGCACTCGACCACTCGATGATTTCGCTTGGTTCCTGCACGATGAAGCTCAACGCGACGAGCGAAATGATCCCGATTACTTGGCCGGAATTCACCGACATTCATCCCTTCGCGCCA
>JAIRZC010000150.1 GCA_031267455.1 Accumulibacter sp.
GCCTTCGTCGCATCGAAATCCTCGCTGCGTCTCGCGGGACATCGCATTTCCGATGCCATCTACGAAAAACTGCTTGGCGAACCCGGAGTTTTTTCGACGCGTATCGCCTTTGTCGTCAAGAACGGTTCGAAGAGCTACGAACTGCGTGTCGCCGACGCAGACGGCCAAAACGAACAGACGGCGTTGCGTTCGAAAGAGCCGATCATCTCGCCTGCCTGGTCGCCCGATGGATCACGCCTGGCTTACGTTTCCTTCGAAAACAAGAAGCCTGTCGTCTATGCGCATTCGCTCGCCACAGGAAAGCGCGTAGCCGTTGCCAATTTCAAGGGATCGAATTCGGCGCCTGCCTGGTCGCCCGACGGAGCGAAGCTTGCCGTCGTCCTGTCGAGGGACGGCGGGTCGCAGATTTTCACGATCAACGCCGACGGATCGAGCGCGCGGCGTATAAGTACGGCGAACAGCATCAATACCGAACCGTTTTTCTCTCCCGATGGTCGCTTCCTGTACTTTACTTCCGATCGCGGTGGAAGCCCGCAGATATACCGCTCCGGAGTTGGTGGCGGTGAAGCGCGTCGGGTCACTTTCGAAGGGAATTACAACGTTTCCCCGCGTATTTCGCCCGACGGAAAAAAACTTGCCTTCATCACGCGCAGGGGAGGAGCTTTCCGGCTGGCCGTCATGGACCTCGAAAATGGCCAAGTGCAGATTCTGACCGACTCGTACAAGGACGAGTCGCCTTCCTTTGCCCCCAATGGTCGCATGATCCTGATCGCGACGGAAACACGGGGGCGCGGTGTGCTTTCCGCCGTATCGATCGATGGGCGCGTCAGGCAACGCCTTTCCCTATCGGCGGCCGATGTCCGCGAGCCGGCTTGGGGACCTTTTCAACGCTAGATGAGCAGGAGATTTTCATGAGTATGCGTTTTGCTTCCATTTCTCTGGTGGTTTTATTGTTTTCCGGATGCACTTTGACTCCCGACGGCCCTGAACAACCGGATGCGCCGATCGAAACACGCGTCCCCACAGTGACCGCGAATTCGACCGATGGGCGGGATCTGCCCAATGAATTGAGCGACCCAAGAAACATTTTGTCGCAACGCAGTATTTATTTCGACTACAACAGTTTTGAAGTCAAGCGCGAGTACCAGGATCTCATTTCGGCGCACGCTCGCTTCCTGGTGGCAAATCGGCAGCTCAGGATTCTGATTCAAGGCCACACCGACGAGCGTGGTAGCCGCGAATACAATCTGGCGCTCGGCCAGAAGCGCGCTGACGCGGTACGGAGAGTACTCACCGTGCTTGGCGTTCATGAAGACCAGATCGAAGCTGTCAGCCTCGGCGAGGAGAAGCCAAAGAATGAAGGCCACGACGATCTCGCGTGGGCCGAAAACCGTCGGGGCGACATCCTTTACAAGGGAGAATACTGAGAATGCCGTCCCGTCGCATACTCTTGCTTTTGACGACGGTTTTATTCGTCACAACCGGCATTCCGGAAGCGCGGGCGGGTTTGTTCGACGACGATGAGGCGCGGGAGCAGGTTCAGAAATTATCGAAGCAGCTGGACGAATGGGTCGATACCGTGACCAAGGCGCAGATTGATCTGATCAGTCAGGTGCAGGCCTTGCGTGAGGAAAACGCCAAGCTGCGCGGACAAATCGAGCTCCTGACTTTCGAGCTCGATGCCGAGGAAAAACGCCAACAGGATTTTTACCTCGACCTCGACACACGCCTCCGCAAATTCGAACCGCAGTCCATCGATTCGCCGGAAACTCCCGATGCCGGAAAAAAACCACCGGAAACCGCTGAATCGCACGATTATGAAACCGCGCTCAAGCTTTTCCAGGATGGAAAACTGAAAGAAGCGGCAAGGGCGCTCGAGTCCTTCGGAAAGCATTATCCCAAAAGTTCTTTGCTTCCCGATGCGCGTTACTGGCTCGGAAACGCCTATTATTCCCTGAACAACTGCAAAAGATCAATCGAGACGCACAAACAGTTTGCCGCGAAATGGCCCAAACATGTCAAATCGTCTGACGCGATCCTCAGTGTTGCCACGTGTCAGCAGGAGTTGGGGGACGAAAAGAACGCGAGGACAACGCTCGAGGCACTTCTGAACCAATATCCGTCCAGTTCGGCTGCGGCGACCGCTAAACAGCGCCTGAACCCGTAATCCAGGAAACTACTTTCAAGTCGCCGATGGCTGTGCCATTTTCATTCCGCGACGATTCCTGAATGAAACGTGGATCGCTTCTCCGGTGTGACGCACCGCTGGCGTTGAAGATCAGCGAGATTTTTCATTCCTTGCAGGGCGAATCAACGCGCGTTGGTCTGCCGACGACTTTCATCCGCCTGGCGGGCTGTCCCCTGCGCTGTGCCTGGTGCGATACGCGCTACGCTTTTTCTGATGGCGTGCGAATGGAAGTCACCGACATTCTGGCGCGCGTGGGCGAGTATCCGGCGCGGTTTGTCTGCGTGACTGGCGGTGAACCGCTCGCCCAGCAAGGATGCCTGGGGTTGCTCACTCTCCTGTGCGACGCAGGATACGATGTTTCACTGGAGACTTCCGGCGCACTCGACATCTCTGGAGTCGATCCGCGCGTTTCGCGCATCGTCGATTTCAAGGCGCCGGATTCGGGTGAGTCCGAAAAGAACCACTGGCCAAACGTCGAAGCGCTAAAAGCGAACGATGAGGTGAAATTCGTTCTTGCAAGCCGCACCGACTACGAATGGGCGCGCCGGATACTCGCCGAATGTCGGCTTGCCGCGCGCTGTTCCGTGCTGTTTTCCTCCGTCTGCGAATTGCTCCCGAATTCATTTCTGGCGGACTGGATTCTCGAAGATCGCTTGCAGGTCCGTTTTCAAATCCAGATACATAAACTCCTCTGGCCTGACAGTTCCGGAAGATAATGAAATAAATGATGACAAACGATTTTATATGGGGATTCGATTGAGCTTGAATTTCTTATCGGAAGCGCCACGCGCGATCATCCTGCTCTCTGGAGGCCTTGATTCGGCGACGACCCTGGCCATCGCGCGCGATTCGGGTTTTGATAGCTATTGCCTCTCTTTCAATTACGGTCAGCGCCACGATATCGAACTTGAAGCGGCGATCCGCGTAGCCAAGGCGCTGGGTGCGCGGGAACATCGGATACTCGATCTGCCTTTGCGGGATTTCGGCGGATCGGCGCTGACCGACGATGCGATCGAAGTTCCGACGGGTGGCGTAACCCCTGGAATTCCGAATACCTATGTTCCAGCGCGCAATACGATTATGCTTTCGCTGGCCTTGGCGTGGGCGGAAGTGCTGGGTGGCCTCGATATTTTCATCGGCGTCAATGCGGTCGACTATTCGGGGTATCCGGATTGCCGACCGGAATACATCGCGGCCTTCGAAACGATGGCCAATCTCGCGACGAAATCGGGCGTCGAAGGAAGACGGCTGAAGATTCATGCGCCATTGCTCGGTCTGTCCAAAGCCGAAATCATCCTCAGAGGCCAGTCGCTGGGCATCGACTATGCAATGACGATCTCGTGCTATCAAGCAGACGGGGATGGTCGTGCCTGCGGCGTCTGCGATTCTTGCCGCCTGCGGCGCGAGGGTTTCATCAGCGCTGGCATCGTCGACCCAACGCCTTACATTTCAATGCCTCGGTGAAGGACCGCGCAGCAACATCGTCTGATGAACAAGTTTCGCGCATGGCATCCCGGAAACCGCGCCTTGCCTCCGGAAGTTTTGACGGATTCATCAAAAGCGGTTTTTTACCACGACCTCGATTTCCAGGATAACCACGCATGCACCGACTCATCGGAGATGTTTCAATCCACGCCCGTGAACGGGCGAAACCGCATGGAAGAGGTTACGCCTCTCCCATCCGCGATTATCCCCCTGAAGGGGGAGGTTTTCAACCGGAGTTGG
>JAIRZC010000184.1 GCA_031267455.1 Accumulibacter sp.
GCTTGCGCTTTTCTTTGAGCGTCACGTCGGCGGCGCGTTCGATCAGGTTTTCGGCGAGACCTTGGGCGATTGCGGCAAGTGTCCCCATCGTACAGGGACAGACGATCATCGCGTCGGGCACATTCGAGCCGCTTGCCATCGGCGCCGACCAGTCTTCGTTTCCATAGGCGCGAAGCGTTCCGGGATGATCAGGATACCTGTGTGCGAAAAATTCCATCGCGGTTTTCGGCGAATCCGGCCAATCAAGGCCCAATTCCTCCCGCGCGACGATTGCCGCGACCTTCGAGTAAACGATCGCGACGCGGCAACCTGCTTCGAGCAGGCAATCGAGAAGGCGGAATCCGTAGGTCATTCCGGAGGCGCCGGTCAACGCGAGGCAAACGTTTTTAGGCATTTTGTGTTTCAGCTTTGTGAAGGATTTCGGTCTCGCCGAGTAGGCGAGCCGTGATCAGGCCGTTGATCGTTCCAAAAATCAGCGCGGCCGTTGCAAAAAATGGGACGAGGTAAAATAAACCGTCGTGAGGAATCAGCCACAGACGCGCCAGCAGCAACTGACCCGCGAGGTGCGCGAAAGCCGCGAAAAGGCTCCAGCTGATCGGCCCAAACACGTGATCGGGCAGGCGGACGACCAGGGCGAGGACGCAGAGGCTGCACACGGCTCCGGAAAAGCTCAGGAAAAACGCGGGCGAAAGGAAGTTGCCGAGCAAAAGGCCGCTTGCGGTGATGCGAAGCCCGGTGATCCACGCCGCCGCCGACCACCCATGACGCGCGAGGACGACCATTGTGACGATATTCGCAAGTCCCGGCTTGATTCCGGGCAGCGGCAGCGGAATCGCCGAATCGACGAGCGCCAGCGTGATTGCGGCGGCGGCGAGACGCGCGACCCGATGATCCTCGGGCGTCGTTTCCAGTTCAATAATTGAGCGAGTCATAGACTTCGTCGCTTCCCTCGATTTCGAGGCTAACTTCGTTGGGAGCACAGATCGCGATGTCTCCTGCGCGCTTTATCCAGCCTTGGCGAACGCAGTATTGATGGCTTCCCGGATCGGAGAGAACTCGCGCGCGCCTGTTCTCGACGACGACGGTCGTTGTCCCGATTGGACCCGGAATGTCGATCCGGGAAGCGCGTGACAGATCGATCCGGGCGAAAATGTGGCCACCCTGCCGGACAACGGCCTTTTCGGCGATTCCCCCCCTCGACAAAAACGAAAACGAGAGGAAGCAGAAAACGCAAGCGGCTAAAAAGACAAAGCAATCGCCGGGGCGAAACAGCGAGATCGCCGGAAAAAGCATTTCCACATTCTGCTTCGGGGCGGGCACAGCCGTTCCAGTCGGAAATGCGCGGGACATCAGGATGCAGGCGCGGAGGGTATTTCGCGATGGCGCACGAGGACACGCGCCTCGTCGGCGAAACGGCGGCCCAGCCATTCGGCGAGATAAACGGAGCGATGCCGCCCGCCTGTACAGCCGATGCCGACCGTCAAATAGTTGCGGTCGGCGCGGCTGTAGTCAGGAAGCCAGTTTTCGATGAAGTGTTCGATGTCGCCGCGCATCCGGACGACTTCGGGTTGCGCCTCGAGAAAATCGGCGACAGCCGGATCACGTCCCGTCAAGGGACGCAATTCCAAGTCGTAGAAGGGGTTTGGCAGGCAGCGCACATCGAAGACGAGTTCCGCGTCGAGCGGGATGCCGTTCTTGAAACCGAATGACTCGAAGAGAAGTGTCAGCTTTTTATCCGATTGTTGCGCGACGAAACAGCGGATCCAGTCGCGCAGCGTGTCGGGTTTCAAGTCGCTCGTGTCGATGTGATGGCCAAGTTCCGCCAGCCGGTTCAGGCGCCGTCGTTCCTCGGCAATCGCCTCGACGAGCGCGCGCTTCTCGCCGGAAAGTGGGTGGCGGCGGCGAGTTTCCGAAAAACGCTTGATCAGCGTTTCGGTTTTCGCGTCGAGGAAAACGAATTGCAGGTCGATCTCGCGCGAGCGGAGCGCGGAAAGCTGCTGTGGTAAGTTTTCGATACTCTCGCCACCGCGAATATCGATCGCGACAGCGACATTCGCATACCCTCGTTGTTCGAGCAGATCGACGAGATTTTGCAGCAAGGGCGACGGGAGGTTGTCGACACAAAAATAAGCGCCGTCCTCCAGCATATTGAGTGCGATTGATTTGCCCGAGCCCGAAAGCCCGCTGATGATGACGATTTGCATGATCCAGAAAAATGCGCGCGCTTTTCCCGTGCGAAAATCATTTCCACGGAGGAGATGGCGATTTACGATTGCGATGAGTGCGAGAATAGCCGAACGGGGATTCCATTGCCAGTTCGGAGATTCGCGGGACCGAAACGGTCGGCCCCATCGTTCCATGTGATTATATCCAAATGGCGCTTACCTTCGACGATCCAGCTCTCGCGCGGTCAAGGTTTGTTTTCGCGCTGTTGACGGAGTTGGAGGATAATTAAATATTTGCGGTATGTGCCACCGGTTTTTCCAGAAATGGATCGAAACATGAAAACGATGGAAATTCCCTTCATTGCGGAAATCGTCGCCCTCCGCCGCGACCTTCACGCGCATCCGGAGATCGCGTTCGAGGAAACGAGAACCTCCGCCCTCATTGCGCGCGAACTGGAATCCCTCGGTCTCGAAGTTCATCGTGGACTTGCGAAAACCGGCGTCGTCGGCGTCTTGCGCAAAGGAAGCTCGGGTCGGAGCATCGGACTGCGCGCGGACATGGATGCGCTCGCGCTTGAAGAAAAAAACGATTTGCCCTACCGTTCGCAGAATCCCGGCAGACAGCACGGCTGCGGTCACGATGGGCATATCGCGATTCTTCTGGGCGCGGCAAGGTTTCTTTCACTTTACAGTGGCAGAATCGATTTCGACGGAGCGATCCATTTTATCTTTCAGCCGGCCGAGGAAGGCGAAGGCGGCGCGAACGCGATGATAAGCGAAGGACTGTTTGAGCGTTTCCCGATGGAAGCCGTTTTCGGAATGCACAACTGGCCGGAACTTCCCGAGGGCAGGATCGCCGTCTTGAGCGGTCCGGTCATGGCGGGCGACTGCCATCTGAAAATTACCGTCAGGGGACATGGATGCCATGCGGCGATGCCGCAACAGGGTGTCGATGCGCTCGTCGCCGCGAGTCACCTGGTGCTGGCCCTGCAAACCGTCGTCTCGCGCAACCTGCCTCCCTGGGAATCCGCCGTCGTCAGCGTGACGCGGATGCACGGCGGCAGCGCGATGAACATCATCCCAGACGAAGTCATCCTTTATGGAACGATACGTTCCTTCAGTCAAAAGACGCAAGGCGCGATCGAAACAGCCGTGAAACGGATCTGTGGCGGGATAGGCAAAGCTTTTGGCGCAAAAATCAACGCTGAATTCGAGCACCGCTATCCCCCGACGGTAAACTGCGACGCCAAAGCCAGTCTCTGCGCTCGAGCAGCGGAAACGACGGTCGGTGTCGAAAATGTCATCAGAGACGCGCGCCCCTCGACGGGCGCGGAAGACTTCGCGTACATGCTCCTCGAAAAACCCGGATGCTATGTCTGGCTTGGCAGTCGCAGGGCAGATCGCGCCTCTCCCTTGCACAACCCGA
>JAIRZC010000191.1 GCA_031267455.1 Accumulibacter sp.
CGCGAGACACCGATCCCATAACAACCCATTTCCATCGGGTGGCCTCGACCGTTCTCGTCGAGGTAGACGCATTTTAAGGCTTCGGCGTACTTCGTGCGCAGTTGGAAAATGTGACCGACTTCGATGCCGCGGCAAATTTCGAGCCTCCCCTTGCCGTCCGGTGACAGGTCGCCGGCAACGACGTTTCGGAAATCGGCGATTTTATCCGGCTCGGGCAAATCGCGGCCGAAGTTGACCCCCATCAGGTGATGATCGGCCTCGTTCGCGCCGCAGCAAAAATCGCTCATGAGGGCAGCGCTCCTGTCGGCAAAAACCGGAATGTCCAAAGCGCCGACGGGGCCGATGAAGCCTGGTTTGCATCCGAGCGCGGCGACGATTTCATCGTCGCGCGCAAAGCGAAATTCGCCGATGACCTTCTGCGTCTTGACCTCGTTGAGTTCGTGGTCGCCGCGCAGCAGTACCAGCGCGAAACCGTTTCCCCCGGCGCTTGTCTCGCGGCGCGTCAGAGCGACCGCCTTGAGCGTTTGCTCGATGGGAATGCCGAGAAAAACGGCGACCTCCTCGCAACGGGTTTTCCCGGGCGTCGGTGTTTTTTTCAGCGGAAGCGACGGGGCCAAACGATGTGCGTCGGGCATCAAAGCTTCGGCAAGCTCGACATTGGCGGCATAATCCGAATCCGGGCAGTAAGCGAGCGCGTCCTCGCCGGAATCCGCGAGAACATGGAACTCATGCGAACCCGTCCCGCCGATCGAGCCGGTATCGGCCCTCACGGCGCGGAATTTCAGACCGATGCGCATAAAGACGCGCACATAGGTCTCGAACATCTTCCGGTATTCGCGCTGGAGATCGTCGTAATCCGCATGGAAGGAATAACCGTCCTTCATCAGGAATTCGCGACCGCGCATGATACCGAAACGCGGACGAATCTCGTCGCGGAATTTGGTCTGTATCTGGTAAAAATGCAACGGAAGTTGCCGATAGCTTCGCACCTCGCGTCGAACGATGTCAGTGATAACCTCTTCGTGCGTCGGGGCGAGGATGAAATCGCGCTGATGACGATCCTTGAAACGCAATAACTCGGGGCCGTATTTTTCCCAGCGTCCGGATTCCTGCCAGAGTTCGGCGGGTTGGATACCCGGCATCGAAAGTTCGATCGCGCCCGCGCGGTTCATCTCCTCGCGGACGATCGCCTCGACTTTACGCAGGGCGCGGAGCCCAAGCGGCATCCAAGTATAGATTCCACCGGCGAGCCGCTTGATCAGACCGGCGCGCACCATCAGCCGGTGACTCGCGATCTCGGCTTCGGCAGGCGCTTCTTTCAGCGTGGAAATAAAATATCGGGAAGTGCGCATGGATGTGCTTCAACCAGAAAAAGGTATTCTACAAGATGTAATGCAAAATGCAGTGAAACTGCCACCCCGCTCCTTTTTTCCGAAGGAGAACCCAAGCAGGTGAAACCCAGGCGCAAGTATCTGCATAGGCGCTTGCCGTCTCCTCATCTAAGCCTACCGGCCCTGTGGTCTCCCTCTTGAGGGAAAAGGGCGGCTTTTCGCTTGGGAGTACTTCCGAAACCCGACATCCGAAACCCGATTACTGATCACTGTCATCCGACATCCGGCAGCCGCAGCAATCTCCTCCGCAAGACTTCCCGTCTTTTTTGAGAATGCGCCAAATCGCCATTCCCGCGATTCCGAGAACGATGATTCCCGTTACGAAAGTTCCCATTTCCGTCTCCCGTTCATAAACTTCAAGTCCGCCGGCCCATCTTTCCTCTTTCCGTTCAAGTCGCTGCGGATTTTCCGTTTTTCGTCGGCGCCCTGAAAAGGGCATACAGGAAAAGCGCCGCTACCGCGGCAGCTGCCGCGACACCGACGCCAAATCCCGCTCCAGCGAAAAATTGCCCGAACTGGTAAAGGCAAAACGAGACGAGGTAAGCCAAGGCGCACTGGTAGACGATCGCCGCCACGAACCATTTCGCGCTGTTCATCTCACGTCGGATCGCCCCCATCGCCGCGACACAGGGCGCGCAGAGCAGGTTGAAAACCAGGAAAGAATACGCCGAAATGACCGTGAAACTCGATTGCAACACCGTCCAGACCTCTTCGCCATCTTCGGCAACCTCGGTAAAACCGTAGAGGATCCCAAAGGTTCCGACCACGTTCTCCTTCGCTATCAGTCCGGTCAAGGCAGCCACTGTGGGCTGCCATTCGCCCCAGCCCAAAGGAATGAAAATCCAGGAAACCGCCGCTCCGACCCGCGCCAGGAGACTGTCCGACATCCCGACGCTTCCGAAGCCCTCGTCCGACCAGCCGAAACTCGACGCGAACCAGACGAAGATCGTCGATAGAAGGATGATGCTTCCTGCTTTTTTCATGAAGGACCACACGCGTTCCCACATGCTGAAAAACACGTTGCGGGCGGCCGGCCAGCGGTAGGGCGGAAGCTCCATGACGAAAGGCGCCGGGTCGCCCGCGAAGAGTCGCGTCTTTTTCAGGATGACGCCGGAACAGACGATCGCCATGATTCCGACGAAGTAGGCGCTCGGCGCTACCCACCACGCGCCACCGAAAAGCGCTCCCGATATCAGCGCGATGACTGGCAGCTTCGCGCTGCACGGGATGAACGTCGTCGTCATGATCGTCATCCTCCTGTCGCGCTCGTTCTCGATCGTCCGGGACGACAGGATT
>JAIRZC010000223.1 GCA_031267455.1 Accumulibacter sp.
GTCGCGGAGTACCGTCGAGCGGCCAGTCGATTCCGATCGCCGGATCGTCCCAGCGAATTCCGCGCTCGAGTTCAGGCATATAATACTCGGTTGTCTTATAAAGGAATTCTGCTTCCTCGCTCAGGACGAGAAAGCCATGCGCGAAGCCGGGCGGTATCCACATCTGCCGCTTGTTCCTGGCCGAAAGCCGTTCTCCCACCCAACAGCCGAAGGTCGGCGAAGCCTTGCGTATGTCGACGGCCACGTCGAAAACCTCGCCGACGACGACGCGAACAATCTTTCCCTGCGCTCTCGGCGCCATTTGGCAATGCAGGCCCCGCAGGACATTTTTCACGCTCCGGGAATGGTTGTCCTGGACGAAACGCACATCGATTCCGGTTGCCGCCGAAAAATCGCGTTCATTGAAACTCTCGTAGAAAAAACCTCTCTCGTCACCGAAAACCTTTGGTTCGATCAGGACGATGTCGGGAATCGACAAGGGGACAGCATTCATAGCGATATCCGGTCATTCAACAGGGCTTTCAAATACGCCCCGTAGCCCGATTTATCGAGTGAGGCGGCCAGTTTTTCGAGCTGCGCGTCGTCGATCCAGCCGTTCCGCCAGGCAATCTCTTCGGGAGAGGCCACTTTCAGCCCCTGGCGCTTCTCTATCGTCTGGATGAACTGGCCGGCTTCGAGCATCGACTCGTGTGTTCCGGTGTCGAGCCAGGCATACCCTCTGCCGAGTAGCTTGACGCTCAGGCGCCCCCGATTAAGATAAAGGCGATTGAGGTCGGTGATCTCGATCTCGTCGCGCGCCGAGGGCCGGATCGTCCTGGCCAGTCTGGAAACTTCGCCGTCATAAAAATAAAGCCCGGTGACGGCGTAGCGCGACTTGGGCGCGGAAGGTTTTTCCTCGAGGCTGATCGCGCGCCAATCGCTGTCGAACTCGACGACGCCATAACGCTCGGGGTCGTTTACGGCATACGCGAAAATCGTCGCGCCCTCGGTCTGGCGCATCGCGTCGGCAAGCGCTTCTTCCAACCTGTGCCCGTAAAAGATATTGTCGCCCAACACCAGCGCCGACGGTCCGCCGCCGATGAACGGCTCCCCGATCAGAAAAGCCTGCGCAAGGCCGCCCGGCGTGGGCTGGACGGCGTATGAGAGATCGATTCCCCAACGCTCGCCGGTGCCGAGCAGCTGTTCGAAGCGCGGCGTGTCCTGCGGCGTGGAAATTACGAGGATATCCCGTATTCCCGCGTGCAACAGGGTGCTCAGCGGATAATAGACCATCGGCTTGTCGAAGATCGGCAGGAGTTGTTTGGATACGACCTGCGTCGTCGGATAGAGGCGGGTGCCCGAGCCTCCGGCCAGAATGATGCCCTTGCGCTTATTTTTCCGCATGCGCCTTTTCCCCGGATTCGTTGAAGATTTCCAAAATCATCCGCTCGACGCCGACGCGCCAATCGGGAAGTTTCAGGTTGAAGGTCTCTTTGATCCTTCGTGTGTCGAGGCGCGAGTTGGCGGGACGCCTGGCCGGCGACGATGAATACTCGCTGGTCAAAATCTCCTGGATCGCGCCGGGCTTTATCGAAAACGACTTCCCCAGGGCGCGGGCGCATTCGATGGCAAAGATCGCGCAGGCATGCCAGCTTGTTTCGCCCGACGCCGCCAGATGGTACAACCCCGCCGCCTCTGGGTGGCTGCACGCGGCCTTTAAGGCGTGCGCGGTCACATCGGCGATCAGTTCCGCTCCGGTCGGCGCGCCAATCTGGTCTGAAATCACGCGGAGCGTATCGCGCTGCCGCGCCAGGTTCAGCATGGTCTTCACGAAATTCTTCCCGCGCGTCGAATAAACCCAACTCGTTCGAAAAACGAGGTGCCGCGTGCATCTCGAAACGACCATCCGTTCGCCTTCGAGCTTCGTCGCTCCGTAAACGCTCAAGGGACGGGGCGTGTCCGTTTCCTTCCACGGCATCTGGCCGCTGCCGTCGAAAACGTAATCCGTCGAATAATGGACGAGCCACGCGCCGATGCGTTCCGCCGTCGTCGCCATCACGCGGGGCGCTTCCACATTGATTTTCCCGGCCAGATCCCGCTCGGACTCGGCTTTGTCCACGTCGGTATAAGCCGCCGCGTTGACGATGACATCCGGCTTTAGCTGGTGGATTGTGTTGATCAGCCCGAAACGGTCGGTCAAATCGCCGCGCAGGCTTCCGCTCCCGTTCCGATCGAGCGCGACGAGGTCGCCCAACGGCGCGAGGCTGCGCTGCAACTCCCAGCCCAGCTGGCCGTTTTTTCCGAAAAGCAGGATTTTCATTCGTTCCGCCCGCCGTAGTTTTTGTCGATCCAATCCCGATACGCGCCGGATTGTACATGAAGCACCCAATCCGGATTTTCCAGATACCACCGGATCGTTTTTCCGAGGCCTGTCGAAAACGTCTCGGCGGGACGCCATCCGAGCTCGTTTTCGATTTTGCGCGCGTCAATCGCGTAACGCCGGTCGTGCCCCGGCCTGTCGGCGACATGGATGATCCGCTCGCGGTATGAGGCGCCGCCGGAAAGCGGGCGCATCGCGTCGAGCAAATCGCAGACGGAATGCGCAACATCGAGGTTTGCGCGCTCGTTTAAGCCCCCGATGTTATAAGTCTCTCCAGGAAGACCCGCGGCAAGCACGCGCCGAATTGCCGCGCAGTGATCGCTCACATACAGCCAGTCGCGGCTCTGCCGCCCGTCGCCATAGACGGGCAACTCCTTTCCGGCGAGCGCGTTTACGACGAGGAGAGGAATCAGCTTTTCGGGAAACTGAAAAGGACCGTAATTGTTCGAGCAGTTCGTCGTCAGAACCGGAAGGCCGTAGGTATGGAAGTACGCGCGCGCCAGATGGTCGGACGAGGCTTTCGACGCCGAATACGGGCTGTTCGGCGCGTAAGGATGTGTTTCCGCAAACGGCGCGTCGCCTTTTTCGAGCGAACCGTACACTTCATCGGTTGAAACGTGCAGGAAGCGGAACACGGCTTTTTCACCGGCGTCCATCGCCGAAAAATAAGCGCGCGCGCTCTCCAGCAGGTTGAATGTCCCCAGGATATTGGTCCGGATGAAGGCGTCCGGGCCGTGGATCGAGCGATCGACGTGGCTTTCCGCGGCGAAATTGACGACGGCGCGCGGGCGAAAGCGCGTCAG
>JAIRZC010000005.1 GCA_031267455.1 Accumulibacter sp.
TCACAAACAGGAAGCCGAGACAGATAGTATCAGGGCTTGGCATTATTACGGCGCGAAGACGAAAATCGAGGGGGAAGAATACCTTGCGCGGCTTGTCGTTCGGGAAGATGTCAATGGGAACATCTATTACGACGGCGACCTGTCTTCCGTAGAAAAAATCGCCAGCGATGGCGTATCCCGAACCAAATCCGGGGCGTCATCTGTAACTGGCGACCCACATACCTTAGCTCAATGGTGCAACAGCGTCAACCCCGATGCCGTTTCCAAGGTCATCGACCCCGACACCGGCGAGCCGAGGGTGGTGTACCACGGGACAAACAGTGATTTTGAAGTATTTGATAGAAAAAAATTAGGAGCATCCACAAAAGCAAAAAGCGCAGCCAAAGGGTTTTTCTTTGTTGACCAGGAAATAGTAGCAAGAGGATATAGTTTAAATTCTGCTTTAAATAATCAAGGTTCTCTTTTCGGCCAACAAAATTCCATACGCATGGAGTATGAAAAGGCTGTAGAAGAAAAAACTGACGAACGGATATCTGATACATTAAAAGCCGTCCATATAGCGCGTGAAAGGTATGAAGAATACGCTAGAAACGTCTCCCAGGGAGTGCTATCGCCACAGGAAGCATATAAACGGCTTGCCGCAAAGTCTCCGATTGTCACCCAGTATAAAGACAGTATTTTGGATGATTATTCAAAAGTCCACAATACCGGGAAGAAGGACTTTTCGTATTCCGGGAATTTTATATATGAGCCTGAACTTTCCGAATTGAAAAACAAAACAGCGAAGCAGATTCAAGAAGAAATACGGCCAATATATGAAGAAAAATCCAAGGAAATTTTTGGAAAAACGTTAATTCAAGGTTTTCTCAATATTCGCAATCCTAAAATCAAGGATTTTCAAGGTGAAGAGTACAGAGATGAAACGTATGCGGATATTCTGAAACAGGCCAGAAAAGAACGCCGAGACGGAGCGATATTAAAAAATACTTTTGATGGTGTTGCTGATTACAAAACAGAGCAAGCACACAATGTATTTGTTGCTTTAAAGTCCAACCAGATCAAATTTCGATCCTGCGTTCCGAAACCGCCGGAACGGGCCATCCCTCGACGGTGGCCGACGTGCGTGCCGCAATCGACAAAACATACGGGAAGGGCATCACAAGCGCGCTCGAGAAGGCTGGGGTACTGAGGATTCACGCCACGGTTGCCGAGGCGCGGGAGGCGCTGGGCGAGAAGGCGAGCCGTCTGTTCCAATCTAACACGGACGCTGATTACGTCGACGAAAAATCCGTAGAATCCTTGGCAACCGAATTCGAGGAACTAAGCAATAAGTTTTATTTCGTGGACGCGTTAGAAGAAACTCACTACTTTTATACCGAAGAAGAAGCCTATGAACACTACAAAGAAGAACTAAAATGGGTGGAAAATGAAGCAGCCACCGTCGATGCAAACGAAGAGGAAGGAGTTGTTTCCGTTTATGACAGCGAGAGAAACGAAATTTACAGAGGAGAAAAAGTAGAAACGGAAGACGAAGACGTTGAATATGTTTTTGGATATTCTGATTACGTGGATAAGTATCATGAAACCGGAATGTCATCATATGTCGATTTTTATGAAGATTTTGACGAATTGGTAGAGGCGGCAGAAGAAAAAGCAGAAGAAATACGCGATGAGTTCAGAGAAAAAATCGATTATGATGTCGAAGAAGGTAGAGAGGAAGATTACCCTTACGAGGATAGAATAAGAAGATTAGTCAGGAATGAAGCCACCGCCAAGGCACTTCTGGAACGCCTGAGAAACAGTCAAAAAGCGAACATCCGCGCAATAAAGGCACTTGTAGATTCCGGGCTGATCCATATTAACAGTATCGACGATGCCACTTTGCAAGGCGTCACCCGTTGGCGGCGCGAAGTGGGCAAAATCGTCGGCAGCATCCCGAAAAATGTCGGCAAGCTGACTGATGCGGCCAAGGCGGTCGGCGTCAATAAAGATCAATTGCTTGCCATGATTCGCCGGACGCTCGGAGAGGAAACAGCCAAGCAATGGGCGGCACGCAATTTCTTCGATGCCGATGCGCTGGCTGATGGAACCATCGGCGAATACCGCATCATGAATGCGCTACGGCGCGGCGGTTTACAATCGATTTCCGGTGAAGATCATGCCATGTCATTTTTCCGCTCCGACATCGAGGAGAAAGACCCGGAGTTTGTAAAATCCATTAACCGGGTTGGTATGGGAAGCGGGCATCCTCCAGGATTTGGTTTCGTGTTGATGCGGTATTTCACCGATGCCGACGGTAAACGTGCCGTGGTAATCACCGAAACCCAGTCGGACACCATGAGCGTGATATTCGATCCAGACAAGGCCGGTTATGCGGAATCAGGCATCGGCATGGAACGGCTCGAAAAGTTGCGCGGAATCCTCACGCCGATCAAGAAAACCTGGGCAAAAGCACTGTTCCGCAATGCAATCAGGAGATTGATGCAGGATGGGAACGTCGAACGTATTTATGCAATAACGCCGGATTCGTTGCAAGACGATCTTGGGGCCGACCCGCCGGAAAGCGTCATCAACGATACCATCGGAGAGAAGTCGGCACGCGCCGAAGGGTTCGGCGATAAAGTCAAACTTGGAATTGACGACGACGAAATAGAAGCCTGGGGCGCTATCGAACGCGGTTCGCCGGCATGGGCTGAACTTGCATTTCAGTCTAAACAGGATGGTCGCCAATACGAAACCGGCAACCGTCTGGCTACTGCCCAGGGCATCTTCGACGGCAAGACAGTACACCTCATTGCTGAAAACCTGTCGCCGAACGAAGTAAAAGGAACATTGCTGCACGAATTTTGGCACAAGGCACTGAAAGCCATGAAACTGGCCGGTGATCCCGCGTATCAGAAGTTGATGGATCGCCTGGAACGTATCGAAAAATTGGCGGATTCGCCGATCAGCCGGGGCGGAAAGGTCGAAGAATGGTTCCGGAAAGCAGCCGAGCGTATTCCGGAAGCCGATCGGTCTGACAAGGTCACGCGCCTGAACGAACTGGCGGCCTACGCCATCACCGAATACGAGAATGCGCCTCGCAGCCTCCCGAAGACGATCGCCAAGTGGGTGCGGGACTTCCTCGCGGCGATCCGGGCGTTCATCTTCGAGAAGACGGGCCACCTGCCGGACAAGCTGGCGGCGGCGGATTTGTCGGCGATCGCGCAGCGCTTCCTGCGCTCGGCAACGCTTCGGGAAAACCTGATAGTTGGAGCATCGCCCGCAGAGGTGATGGCGAGCCAGGCGGACGACGGCAAGACGCCGTGGCGCCGGGCGCGCGATTGGGCGCTGGAAAAGCTGCGCCGGGACTACAAGAAGGAAAAGATCGTTCCCTCGAAGGACGGCGACGCGATCATCGTGGCGTTTTCCGGATTCGACCATGCGCTGAACCATGGCGTCCCAACCCTTGAGAAAACTGCGATGGCGTTGCACATCGAAGACGCGATCCGCCAAGCTGAACGGGAAAGCGTCGTTCCAGACAATCGCGGACGCGCTGATCCGCATTCGACCTCGAACTACCGAACGGACGCCGTAATCGACGGTACGCCCTACAACGTCACCATCGTCGTGAGAAATCATTCGGACGGGAATCGATACTACGACCACTTTGTCATGGAAAAAGCCCGTCAGGGTCATTCGGAGAGTGAAGCGGCTAAAGCCAAGACACCTACTCCGCCTACCAACGGGCTTTCCCTCAGTATAGAAGAAATCAGCATCCCGATCAACGACGACATCCGCTTTTCCCTCGCCGAAGTCCCGCCCTCCACGAAGGGAAACCCCCCGGTCAAAGCCCGTTCCGCGATCACGGGCCACCCGCTCGATCGGACGTGGGCCTCGCCGCCCATC